>NZ_JAUBQH010000138.1:0-2715 GCF_036701145.1 Microcoleus sp. Pol17C6 | reverse complement strand
GCCGAGGCAGCAGAATTACAACTGATGCAAGTATTTCTGAGGGTGGCAATATCAACATTAAAAGCGATATTCTGGTGGCTCTCCCCAATGAAAATAGCGATATTACTGCTAATGCGCGATCGGCTCAAGGTGGTCGGGTTAATATTAATGTCCCCAATGTTTTCGGGTTTACGTCAGTAACTCGCGAACAGGTGCGAGCGATTTTGGGATTAACAGATGCTGAATTTGCAGCGTTGCAAGTAAGTCCAACTTCTCTAATTCCTACCAGCGATATTGCGGCGATTTCCCAAAGTAGCGGCCCGGATTTGCAAGGTACTGTAACATTTAGTGATTCTGGGGTAAATCCCGCTCAAGGTTTAGTGGAACTGCCGCAAAATGTGGTCGATTCGGCTGCGTTAATTGCGGCAAATCCCTGCACGCAAGGGGCCGAGAGCGCATTTACGGTCACTGGCAAAGGAGGAGTGCCACCCAGTCCTAATGATGCCCTCAGCAGCAATTCTAGCCAATTTAATTGGGTGGAACCAGCGGTAGGTGGAAGTCATCAAGTAGAAGGCCTCATAGCATCCATAGACGTTTGGCCAACAGAAATTATTCCCGCTCAAGGTTGGGTAATCGACGATCGAGGACAAGTGACGCTGGTAGCGTATAATTCAGGTGGTGTTGCATCTCTTCGCAGTCCGAAACCGACGGGTATGTGCGTACCTCAATAGGTAATCTTCAGGTTTTAGCTAACCCGTCGCTATTTTCCTCATACTAAATTAACAGGAATTAAAAGATGCCCCGCCAATCTTCCGCCCTATTTTTTGCATTCTTACTGCTGTGTCCTGTCCCCGCGATCGCCCAAATCATCCCAGACAGCAGCTTGGGTGCGGAAACTTCACGGACTGTTCCCGATACTATCAACAACTTACCCTCAGATAGAATCACTGGCGGTGCAACTCGCGGAGCCAATTTATTTCACAGTTTACAACAATTTAACGTGGGTGAAGGCAGAGGAGCATATTTTGCCAATCCTAACGGAATTGCGAATATTTTTACTCGCGTTACTGGTGGCAATCCTTCTAATATTTTAGGTGTGTTGGGAGTCCAAGGAAATGCCAACTTATTTTTACTCAATCCCAAAGGAATTGTCTTCGGTCCCAATGCGAGGTTAGATTTGCGTGGTTCATTTTTAGCAAGTTCTGCTGATAGCGTAGTTTTCGATAATGGGTATCAATTCAGCAGCCGCACTCCCCAATCAATACCGCTGCTAAATGTCAATATACCTATCGGTTTAAACTTTCGAGAAAATCCGGGAAAAATCATTAACTCTTCAGCAGCACCAGCTTTTAATTTACCACAATTACCCGCTGGAATCCCGCCGATTTTCAATAACATGGGCTTAGGAGTTGAGCCAGGAAAAACTATCGCTCTAGTGGGCGGAAATCTTGAATTAAATCAGGGAAATCTCACTGCATCTACCGGACAAATTTTGCTCGGTAGCGTCGCTAGTCCGGGGATGGTTGGATTGGGGGCAACGCGATTGGGATTAAGTTTAAACTATGACAAGATTTCCAACTTTGGTAATATTGAAATAACTAAGGGTTCATTGATCAACACCAGTGGAATCGGTGGCGGCAAAGTCGAGATTCGAGGTGGAAATGTCAACCTCAACAATGGGCGAATTTATGCGCTAACTTTGGGAAATATCGATGGTAGGGGCATCGATATTAACGCTCAACAGTTTCGGGCTCAAGGTGGGGCGCAAGTATCCACTCTGACAAGAGGAAGTGGTGCCGGAGGCGCTGTCAATATCCGGGCTACCGACTCAGTAGAAATGAAGGGGATTGGATTGCCTCTGTATACAGTTTTTGCCGGTAAGTATTTGCTATCTGGATTGATCGCCCCTTTTGACCCCCAACTTGTCCTAAGCACTGGCACTGCTGGCAGGGGAAATGCCGGAAGCATTACAATCGACACCGGAAAACTGTTGATGAACAATGGAAGTGTATTGACTAGCGGCACCTTCAGTACGGGTAACGCCGGAAAGATAACCATCCGTGCTAGGGTTTTCGATCAAGTCAGTTCTGCGGTCAACAGTGGCACATATACCGGGAGTGCGGGTGAGGGAGGAGATTTTTCCTTTGAGGGAGGGCGTTTAACCGTAAGTGATGGTTCTGCTTTACTGACCATAACTCGCGACCGAGGATCATCGGGGGATATTTACATTAAAGCGAATGAAGCAGTAGAAGTGCTGCGGACTCCTCCTCGAAGTCCCGTAGCAACCTTAATGGCTTCAACTGCTGGCGGTGTGAATGGGCAAGCTGGGGACATTAATATCGACACGAAGCGCTTGAGGATTTCAGACGGAGGCGGAATTAGTTTATCTAGCGGCTCAGTTGTGGGCAACCAACCCTTTAATACAACTGGGGGGCAAGGAGGTAATTTGACACTTAGGGCTACCGAGTCAGTCACAATAGAGGGTATTTCTGGAGTTTTGGCGAACGGCAGTCGGGGCCCCAGTTTTATCTCCGCTGATGCCAACGCTGCTAATCGGGGAGGAAGTATGAATATTTCTACACCCGTATTGACTCTCCGAGGTGGGGGCGTGATGACGACTGCATCTTTAGGCAAAGGAGAAGCCGGAAGCATTACTATCGATGCGGGGCGTGTAGAAATTATTGGTAATGGCGGTCAAGGTGAATTTAACAGTCAAATTCAGACTTCCGTTGGGAT
>NZ_JAUBQH010000065.1:0-34709 GCF_036701145.1 Microcoleus sp. Pol17C6 | reverse complement strand
CATTACTTGTAGTAATTTCAATGTAGCAGAATCAGCCCATTGTAAATCGTCGAGAAAGATGACTAAGGGATAGTCAACTGAACAAAATACGCGGATGAATTTTTGAAATACTAAATTAAAGCGGTTTTGTGCTTCTGTAGCGCCTAATTCTTGTACGGCTGGCTGTTGGCCAATGATTAATTCTACTTCAGGAATGACATCTACAATAATTTGACTATTAGCGCCAACGGCAGCTAATATTTTTTCTTTCCAGGTAGTGAGTTGATTTTCGCTTTCTGTTAAGAGTTGCTTGACTAATGATTGAAAGGCTTTGACAACGGCCGCGTAAGGGATATTTCGTTGAAATTGGTCGAATTTTCCTGCTATAAAATAACCTCTGGCTTTAGTAATTGGTTTATAAACTTCTTGTACTAAGGCGGATTTTCCAATGCCAGAGTAACCGGATACTAGCATCATTTCGGTGCTGCCCCTGCTGACTCGCTCAAAGGCTGCTAATAAGGTTTCAACTTCTGTTTCTCTGCCGTAGAGTTTTTCGGGGATGAGGAAATGGTCTGTAATATCCCGCGTTCCCAATGCAAACGTCTCAATGTTACCCGTGTTTTGTAATTGAGCAAGACAAATCTCTAAATCGTGTTTCAGTCCTAATGCACTCTGATAGCGATTTTCGGCATTCTTTGCCATCAGTTTACTAACAATTTGGGATAAAATTAGGGGAACTTCTGGCTTGATTTGATGTACCGGAATCGGCTGTTTGGCTAGATGACAATGCACTAACTCCATTGGATCATCTGACTCGAAGGGTAACTGTGTTGTCAACAATTCATAGAAGGTCACACCAAGGGAATAAAAGTCACTCCGATAGTCAATGCCTCGATTCATTCTTCCTGTTTTTTCTGGGGAGAGATAAGCTAAGGTTCCTTCGAGGGTGTTGGGATTCTGGATTTCCTGGGTTTCTCTCGGCAGCAGGGAAGAAATACTGAAGTCAATGAGTTTAATTTGTTGGCTATGTGGGTTAATCAGAATATTGGCGGGTTTGATATCTTTATGAATAACTCGGTTTTGGTAGAGAGAGTGGAGAATATTTGCTAGTTCCCTGGCTAGGTTGAGAAAGTCTTCTAAAGATACAGATTTATCGGGTTGGTTTTTATCAGTTGCTGCCGGGATATAAGTAGATAGGGAAACTCCTCCAAAGTCCTCCATTATTAAAGCATAGGCGTTTTTGTAAGGTGCTAAATCGAGGGGTTCAACCACTCCAGGCAGACGTAGATTTTTGGCGATGGTGTACTGGTTGCGGAATTGCAGCAGTTCGCTGAAGCTGGGGTATTCGTTTCGCAGCAGTTTGATGACGACTGGAGTGCGATCGCTCTCCCGGACACCGCGATAGACTAAAGTGCGAGATCCTGCATAGAGTTGTTCTGTTATGCGATACCCTGGCAGGTCAGTAATTGTCTCCATTTTCCAGTTCTCAATAAATTGGGGGTTACTATATCTCTAGTTTACTCAGCCAACTTGCAAAATTCTCAATGGCCTCTAATGTTCCTGCAATTGTCAGTGGGCGTTCTGTACGAAAGATCGCAGTTCGTTGGATACTGAAGCCATATTATTAATTGTTTTACAGGTTTTGATTACCAACTGATAATAAGCGGCAATCCAGGTCGGAAATCTACCTGTTGTCCCTGCACTTCTCCATCAAAACCAAGCTCGACAAAATACTCGGTTCCTATTCGCAACTTTAATTGATTTGTCTCAAGCACTGCTTGAAGTTCTGGTGACGGGTTATTGGCAGCAGGACTGACTAATTCTACACGAGTAATTTCGCGGAAACCAACACCATGATCCAAAGGCTGTGACTTATCAGCAGAGTATTGATCTGGACGTTTACTAAAGGAAATTTGGAAAAGCATCGGCTCAGTCAACACATCACTATTTGTTGCCACCCTTATACTCATCCTTTCAGATAAATAAGGTGGACGATATGCCCAACTTGAAAATGCAACTGTGTCCTCAGAACCTTTGGCTGGACGCAAACAGATGCCAAATGGACACGCACCATTATTCCGATTTGTCGATCGCTCCCAAAGACGAGTCTGATGAATTGGCTCAGACTTCGCCTCTTCTGGATCGTGAACCCATAACAATTCCAACATTGCGTTATGGAAAAAGAAACAGCGATTGGCTGTACCTTGTCCGTGATGAATGCGAGATCCACCCTCAACTAAACCGAAGGATGATAAACGATTAGCTTCCGAAGCACCAATATCAGTAAGGATGAAAAGATGGTCGAATTCAAATGTCATAGAATTATTCATCGAATTGCTCGATCGCTCAAGTAATTTTAATCCCCTGTGATTGCTTTTTTTTCGCTCGCAACGCTGATGCTGCACAGCGTACTGTACCAAAGCCCCAAACCTCTAGTCAGTAAATCTTTCCCAATCTAAAATCTAAAATCTAAAATCTAAAATCGGTCGCCCCAACCTTCAAGTTACAACCAGATTGAGGAACCATCCGCCCGCATCCAGCAGTCTCAACATCCAGTTACCGACAATTCTGCTAAAGTCAGGTCATCATCCGGTGCATCTTGTAGAGACGTGATTCGCAGCCTCTGCCCCCAAAGCAGTAAAATCCCATCACATTGTCACCTGCCACCCGATCGGCAGTAAGTTAAAAATTAAGGTAGTTTGAAAATAATCGCCCAAAGTTGAAAGAAGCCTTGACATCTGACCTAAACTCTCTAACTTAGACCCTCTAGCTGCGCTGCCATCCATATTTAAAAGATGCCATGTCAACCTTAGTCATCGTCGAATCTCCGACCAAAGCCCGCACCATCCGCAACTTCCTGCCCTCCACCTACCGTGTAGAGGCATCGATGGGCCATGTCCGCGACCTACCATCCTCCGCCGAAGAAATACCAGAAGCCGTTAAAGGAGAAAAATGGGCGCAATTGGGCGTAAACGTGGAGGCAGACTTTGAACCCCTCTACGTCATCCCGAAAGATAAAAAGAAAATTGTTAAAGAACTCAAAGACGCCCTCAAAGACGCCACAGAACTGATACTAGCCACTGACGAAGACCGAGAAGGCGAAAGCATTTCCTGGCATTTGCTGCAAATCCTCAAACCCAAAGTGCCCATCAAGCGGATGGTGTTTCACGAAATCACCCGCGAAGCAATCCGCGACGCCTTAACCCACTGCCGCGATATCGATAATCGAGTAGTACAAGCCCAAGAAACTCGCCGAATTCTCGATAGACTCGTCGGTTACACACTCTCCCCGTTACTGTGGAAAAAAATCGCTTGGGGTTTGTCCGCTGGTAGAGTGCAGTCAGTCGCAGTCAGGCTTTTGGTGCGCCGGGAACGCGAACGCCGCGCTTTCCGCCAAGGTAGTTACTGGGATTTAAAAGCCCTTTTGGAAAAGGGCAAGATTTCCTTTGATGCCAAACTCGTGACTGTCGGCAATGTGAAAGTTGCAAATGGCAGCGATTTTGATGAAAATACCGGGCAAATTATCGCAGGCCGGCGCGTACTTTTGCTCAACGAAGAACAGGCGCGGGCTTTACTTTCACGCATTCAAAACAAACCCTGGACGGTCGGCAATATCGAAGAACGGCCAGTCACCCGCAAACCGTCGCCGCCGTTTACGACCTCGACTTTGCAGCAGGAAGCTAACCGCAAGCTGCGGCTGGGTGCGCGGGAAACCATGCGAATTGCCCAAGGTCTCTACGAACGCGGTTTTATCACCTATATGCGGACGGATTCGGTGCATTTGTCCGAACAGGCGATCGAAGCGGCGCGCAGTTGCGTGCAAGAACTTTACGGCAGCGAATACCTCAGCCCCCAACCGCGCAAATACACCACGAAAAGCAAAGGCGCGCAGGAAGCCCACGAAGCTATCCGTCCCGCCGGCAGCACTTTTCGGACTCCGCAGCAAACGGGATTGGATGGGATTGATTTCCGCCTCTATGATTTGATTTGGAAGCGGACAGTCGCTTCTCAAATGGCCGATTCCCGCCAAACTCACGTCACTGTATTAACTCAGGTAGAAGATGCCGGTTTCCGTTCCAGCGGCAAACGCATTGATTTTCCCGGCTTTTTGCGCGCCTACGTCGAAGGTTCCGACGATCCGAATGCGGCGTTGGAAGACCAAGAGGTGATTTTGCCGGCGCTGAAGGTGGGGGATAAACCTAATTGTAAGGATTTAGAGGCAGTTGGGCACGAAACTCAACCTCCCGCCCGCTACACGGAAGCTTCTCTGGTCAAAATGCTTGAAAGCGAAGGTGTGGGCCGTCCGAGTACCTATGCGAGTATTATCGGTACAATTGTCGATCGCGGATATGCCAAATTAATAGCTAATGCCCTAATTCCGACATTCACCGCTTTCGCCGTCACGACTTTATTGGAAACACATTTTCCCGATTTAGTAGACACCGGTTTTACTTCCCGAATGGAACAAACCCTCGATGAAATTGCCACCGGCGAGGCGAAATGGCTGCCGTATTTGCAAAAGTTTTATACAGGGGAAACCGGCCTCGCAACCCAAGTTAAAGAACAGGAAAGTCAGATTGATGCGAAAGTTGCCCGAACTGTGGTATTGGAGAATCTCTCTGCTAAAGTTTGCATCGGCAAATTCGGCGCCTACCTGGAATCTGAAAGCGAAGAAGGCTTGGTAAAAGCATCGATTCCCCAAGATTTGACGCCGGCAGATTTAGACCCGGAACAAGTGGAGTTTCTGTTAAAGCAAAAAACCGAAGGCCCGGAAAAATTGGGTCTTCACCCAGAAACCGGGGAACCGATTTATGTGCTGATTGGCAGTTATGGGCCATACGTTCAGTTAGGGGAAGTTTCGGAAACGAACAAGAAACCGAAGCGGGCTTCTTTACCGAAGGGGACGGATAAGGACAGCGTGACGCTGGATATGGCGGTGAGTTTGTTGACTTTACCTCGGTTGTTGGGCACTCACCCGGAGACGGGGGCGAAGGTGCAAGCTAATTTGGGGATGTACGGGCCTTATGTGGTGCACGACCAGGGTAAGGTGGGGAAAGATTATCGATCGATCAAACCGCCGGATGATGTTTTGACGATCGAGCTCGATCGGGCTTTAGAGTTATTATCGCAGCCGAAAGCCGCCCGCGGCCGCAGCAAAACAGCGACACCTTTGAAGGAATTGGGGGCGCATCCAGAGTCGGGAGAATTGATCAATGTTTACGATGGCCGCTACGGCCCCTACGTGAAACACGGCGATGTCAATGCTTCTTTGTCGAAGGATGAATCTGTGGAGAATTTCACCTTGCAAAGAGCACTGGAATTGTTAGCAACTAAGGAAGCAGCGGGAGGCGGTAAATCTAGCAGCAAGTCGAAGAAGTCAACCAAGACTGCGGCGGCGAAGTCGGAGACTGCAACTGAGAAGACTGCGGCGAAGAAAACCACTGCTAAAAAGACGACAACTGCGGCGAAGAAAACCACGACTAAGAAGGCTGCGACTGCGACGGCGACGAAGAAGAAGACAACTTGAGTTTAGTGTAGTTTTCACTGATCGAGAAACCCGGACGGTGTAGGGGCGGTGTCCCCGTGCCCGCCCGGTTTTTTTTGTTGGTAAAATACTGCACAAATTTAGGTTTGTATTAAGGACTTCAGTCCTTAAAATTCGGCTTGAGTATAGTAGGGCATAAGGTCTCTTGAATGCAATTAAGATATAGACGGCGGCCCAGAACGATAGACTCGAATCACTTTTCCCGTCAATGTCTGAGCGATAGATATCGCATCATTAATATTAGCAGTCAGTCTAGCAATATCGTCATCTCGCGTGCAGGCAATAATACCGCAGTGGTCAGGTTGCAGCTTGTGCAGTTGAAAGAAATCGCGTCGGTTGACAGTCAAGACCGCCCGATTTTCAACGATCGCAAATGCTAATACATCCTCATCAGGCAGTCCAGCGTTTCCTGCTTGTTGAACAGTCAAGACATCATGCCCCAAAGAGCGTAGATTTTGCACGACTTGCCGGGGAAAGTGTTCGTCTGCATAGATACGCGCCATAGATTTATTCGATATTTTCAGGTGTATCTAAAATCTCGTCGGCCTCGTCTTGCAGTCTCATTGCTTCCTCAATTTCGTCAGGGTAAGCTTCAGCATAAGCCCAAACATTTACTAAATCAGCGGCACTCAGATGGGGATAGCAATCTAGGATAAAAGCATCGGTAGCGCCGTCATTGCGATAGCTTGCGAGCAACCAAACGGGAATGCGAGTATTGTCAATACAAGCATCGCCGCCCATCACGCCGGGAGTTTTTGTAATCGGGCGTCCGCTGTTTTTCAGGCTTTGAGTTAAGATGCTGATTGCCTCAGCTTTGTCGATCGGCGTTAAGGCTAAGAGTTGCGCTTCTAATTCTGGGATTGTCATAGAGCTTATTTGATTTATGAATTATGTATGTATTTTATATTGTAGGGCGATATCCCTATTAGTTAGGTTTCTTGCAAAACGTTGTGGATTAATTCTGCTGCTAGCTATAGCTTATAGCGGTGAGTGAGGGCTTCCATGTCAACGGTGACTGCTGAGTGGCGCTTGGGTGCGGGTGTGGCTGGGGGTGCCGCGGGCAATTAGAGAGTTTCGTAGAAATAATCGATTCATCATTCTAGGTGTTGGTGGAGGTAAGGAGGTAACAAAATTGATGGGCGATCGCCATTTTTCCCAATCCCGGACAAAAGAGCGATCGCACGTTTCTCAATACCTCGATGAAAGTGCGATCGCTCTTTTTTACATAATTTGCACTGACGAGCGTATTCATTTGAGTTAAATTAGTCAGTTTGATATCATTTGCCCGATCGATCGCCCAAACCCCATATCCCTGACCTCGCGCTGGTCTAAAATCTCCTCAGCTAGAAAGGCGATATGTGCGATCGACCATTTGTGACTCTCAAACCTTTTAAGGAGAAATGTCTGTGGGCGGATGCCATCCAGCACTAACCCACTGACGCCTGACAGTAACAGCAATAGGATTGTTTAGTTGTAGGGCTGTTACTGTTGCGCGACCGCAATCTGTAAGTCCAATAATTTCTGTAGCGTCTTCACTCCAAGCAAAATTTTGTGACCCTTGTTGAGTGCGCGGATTAAACAACTTAACGTGCTTTTGCGTTACCGGATCTAATGCGTCAGTTTGGGTTCCTTTGTAATTATTGCATAGACTACAAGCCAGCCAGAGATTTTCTTCCTCATCAGTACCGCCAATCGCTTTAGGAATAATATGGTCAATTTCCAATATTCCCAGGACATACATTTGTAAACTGCGACAATAACCACACCGATTTTGAGCTTGTGCGCGAACTCTGGCTCTAACTTGTTCAGAAATCGCCATTTTGATTATCCTTTCAATGGTTCGAGCAAGCCGCGCCGCACAGCTTCATTTAAGGCTTGAGCTTGTCGCAATAGTCGAGTTTCATATATGTGGATTAATGCCTGCAATTCACCCAGTTCTACAGATGCGATCGTACCGGATTGTTGGCGGTCTAGCAATTCACTCAATCGTTGTTCTTGGAGTGGTTGCAGCCGGAGTTGAGTCTGAGTGATTACTTCTGAATCAGACAGTGCTGATACTGGTTTAGCGGTTGGTAAGAGAAAATTTTCCAGAGTTTCTACTAGAATCTCACTCACGGTGCGGTGGCGTTGCAGCGCTAGCAATTCTGCTTGGTGATAGACTTCATCTGGCAGATTTAGGGTGATTTGGGCGGTCATAGGTGCAAAGCTATGAAACTAATATTTATATTATGCCATATTTTACTTTGAGTATTAGACATCTGCCCAAAAGAAATGAAGAAGGATCTCGCTTTCTAAAAAGACGGCGACTGCGACCAAGAAGAAAACCAAGTGAAATTAGTTTAGTTTTCACTCATCCAGCAACCCGGTTTCTTAAAAAAACCGACTTTCTTTATTTATAAAATATTAGCCAAGCTGGCAAAAATAGGTTTGTACTTCCGTCCTTAAAATTCTCTTCTGTTCTCTTCCTTTGTGTCATAAACGTCTGCGCGGTTCGATCGCCCCTATTTTTTTTGAGACGTATCAACTCAAACTCTTGTCAAGCCTAGCTTTTGGGCTTGCTTGTCACCTGTTGGCCAAATCATCCTATTTACTTATTGACAATTGCTCTTCTCTGTTCAATTGTCAGGGAACGTATATATAAGGTTACAAATTGTATCATAAGCAACAGAAAGTACCCAATGTTTTATGTAGCGCTCTACAATTGAGAAAAGAAACAAGATTAAGAGGCGCGATTCCGATGGATATGAATATGGATATGAATGGAAACCTAGACTGGGAAGAAGCATTTGAGTACCGAGCGGGCTTAACAGTAGAGTTGAAGTCCCAGCCTGGGGTTTTGCATACGATCGCTTACTATGAAGTGATGATGGTACCGCCCATCTGGTTAGAAAATGACCCCCGTCCCCGCTATCCTCACGAAGTGCGAGTCGTTGCCCACCAGCCAACTGTGTCGAATGTTTGCCGGATTTCAGAGAGTCCTGTTTTAGTCGCCTCCTAAGTTTTTTCAGCGGGAAATATTGGCGATGGCATCTAGCCAGCAATCAAACCGATGCAGTGATTTTCGGATTGAGATTGCTTGAGTTTACTTTGTGGCGATCGCTTAAGATATAGATGGTCGCGAAAGTGCGATCGACTCAAATCACTTGACCTGTTAATGTTGCAAGTGAGGAAATAGCCTGATTAAGATTAGCAGTCATTCTGTGAAATCATCCTCTCCCCTACAGACAATAATTGCAGCATGGTCAGACTGTAAGCTGTGCAGTCTGATAAAATAACGGCGATTTAGAGTTAAAACAGCTCAATTTTCACTGACTGTAAAAGCTAACACTTCTGCGTCCGGATTTTTTAGGTTATCCTTTCCGGCTGCTTGCACTGTCAGAATATTGTCCCCCATCTGGCGCAGCAATTCTACAATTTCTCTGGGAAATTGTTCGTCACCATAAAGACGCGCCATCATTTCAATCCTCGTCATTCTTGCGGATAGCTATTTCACTTTCATCTGGAAAAACTGCCGCATAAGCCGACGCATTTGCTCAATCAGTAGCAGTTAGTGTGGGATAGTTATCTAAGAGCCGAGACTCGTTCATACCCAAACGATGAAAGCTCACCAGTTCCCAAATAGAAATGCAAATATTTCTCATACAAGCATCACCCCCACAGACACCGAGAGTTGGGCTAATTCCTTGCCAGGTATTAGCTAAATTTTGCGTTAATAATTAGATAATATGTATTTGCTATTATACGCAATTCCTTTATCTCAGCTCTCTTCCTCTGCGCCCTCTGCGCCTCTGCGGTTCATAAAAAAAAGCTTTTTTACAAATGGAATAGCATTGCTATATCTGTTTAACTTCAGGCTAAATCTCTCTCATTATAAAAAGTAATCGCCCTTTTACCCTGAGCTTAAACGAACCTAAAAAAAATTAACCCAAAACGAGTCATACCATTTTAAATTTTAGATTAAAGAATGGGGAATGACTGAGGACATAAAGCTTTGGATATTGCCTACAGTTGAATTTTTTATGATAACTGGTATCAGCCATCAGCAGGCACAAAGTGAAATTATATTCACCTATAAATTCTTATGACTTCTACCTTGAGAAGTATCTTTTTGGGGACTTGAACAACATATCCTACTACTCGCAACATATTCTACGGCTCAGTGCGGAGTGCACAGCCTACAAAAACTCTTGTGTAAATCCTATTTTATATTGCTTAATTCCTTGATCCCCGGAAATTTCCACCTTTATTCACTCAGAATTGTGCGATGTTTAGCCATAAATTAACATTGATTTAAACTTTGATGGAGACATAAACGAGCTAGAATTCAATAGTTGGTGTGGAAGACATGGAGTTTAAATACAAAATGTCACAGATAACAAATTAATATCGATCGCACTTCTCGATCGCACTTTACAAAACAAGCACAACTTAGGAGTCAATCGCTGATGATGCTAGGAACAACCGAGATCCCGCAATTAAAGCCGCTTACCGACTCAGAACTACACAAAATGAACGCCTACTGGCGGGCGGCAAACTACCTATCCGTCGGACAAATCTATCTCCTCGACAACCCCCTACTCAAAGAACCCCTCAAAATCGAACACGTCAAACCGAGACTCCTCGGACATTGGGGCACGACTCCAGGCCTCAACTTCATCTACGTTCACCTCAACCGCATCATCAAAGCCCAAGACCTCAACACCATCTACATCGCAGGTCCCGGACACGGCGGGCCGGGGTTGGTCGCCAACACCTATCTCGAAGGCACTTACAGCGAATATTACTCGAACATTTCCGAAGATGAAGAGGGTATCAAACGGCTGTTCAAACAGTTCTCCTTTCCCGGCGGTATCCCCAGCCACGTCGCCCCGGAAACCCCCGGTTCGATTCACGAAGGCGGCGAACTCGGCTACGCCCTGGTTCACGCTTACGGGGCGGCCTTCGATAACCCCGATTTGATTGTGGCGGCCGTTGTCGGCGACGGGGAAGCCGAAAGCGGCCCGCTGGCTGCTAGCTGGCACTCTAACAAGTTTCTCAACCCGGTTCGCGACGGGGCCGTGTTGCCGATTTTGCACTTGAACGGCTACAAAATTGCCAATCCAACGCTGTTGGCCCGCATTCCGCAAGAGGAATTGGAAAGTTTGATGGTCGGTTACGGCTACAAACCTTATTGGGTGGAAGGTTCAGACCCGGAAACCATGCACCAGTTGATGGCTGCAACTCTCGATACCGCGATCGGCGAAATTAAGGCGATTCAGAAAAAAGCCCGGACAGAGGGCTATTCCGGCCGTCCCCAGTGGCCGATGATTGTGATGAAAACTCCCAAAGGCTGGACGGGGCCCAAGGAAGTTGACGGTAAGAAAACAGAGGATTATTGGCGATCGCACCAAGTCCCACTTTCGGAAATGGCTTCTAAGCCGGGACACGTCCAACTCCTCGAAGATTGGATGAAAAGCTACAAGCCGGAAGAACTCTTCGACGAAAATGGCAAGTTAATTCCCGAATTGGCCGAACTCGCACCCAAGGGATCTCGACGGATGGGGGCAAATCCCCACGCTAACGGCGGCCTGCTGCTGCGAGACTTGAAAATGCCGAAATTTGAAGACTACGCCGTTGAGGTGCAAAAACCGGGCACTGTAATGGCAGAAGCAACCCGCGTTTCCGGCCGCTTCCTGCGAGACGTGATGAAACTGAATCAGGAAAACGCCAATTTCCGCATTGTCGGGCCCGACGAGACGGCCTCAAACCGCCTCGATCCGGTGTTTGAACTGACGAACCGGATGTGGGCGGGGGACATTTTGCCCGAAGACGACCACATCTCCCCCGACGGCCGGGTGATGGAAGTCCTCAGCGAACATCTGTGTCAGGGATGGCTGGAAGGCTATTTGCTGACGGGACGCCACGGCTTTTTCTCTTGTTACGAAGCGTTTATTCACATCATCGATTCGATGTTCAACCAACACGCCAAGTGGTTGAAAACTACTAACGACATTCCTTGGCGCCGACCGATCGCCTCTCTCAACTACCTGCTAACTTCTCACGTTTGGCGGCAAGACCACAACGGTTTTTCTCACCAAGATCCGGGTTTTATCGACCACGTAATTAACAAGAAAGCGGAGGTTGTGCGGGTCTATTTGCCGCCGGATGCGAACACTTTGCTGTCAGTAACGGATCACTGTCTCCGCAGCCGCCACTATGTCAACGTGATTATTGCAGGGAAGCAGCCGGCATTGCAGTATTTGGATATGGATGCTGCGATTAAACACTGTACCGCCGGCATCGGCATTTGGGAGTGGGCCAGCAACGATAAAGGCGGCGAACCGGATGTGGTGATGGCTTGCGCGGGTGATGTTCCGACGCTGGAAACTTTGGCTGCTGTTGACATTCTCCGCCGAGATTATCCGGATTTAAAAGTGCGGGTGGTGAATGTGGTGGATTTGATGACGCTGCAACCTGCTAGCGAACATCCCCACGGTTTGTCTGACAAGGATTTTGATACTTTGTTCACCAAAGATAAGCCGGTGATTTTTGCTTTTCACGGCTATCCTTGGCTGATTCACCGCTTGACTTATCGCCGGACGAATCACCCCAATATTCACGTTCGGGGTTACAAGGAAGAGGGGACGACTACGACGCCGTTTGATATGGTGGTGATTAATGATCTCGATCGATTCCATTTAGTTGGAGATGTACTCGATCGCGTTCCAAAACTGAGTTCTGTCGCAGCTTACGGCAAACAAGCTATCCGTGACAAGCTGATCGAACACAGGCACTATATCAACGAACACGGCGATGATATGCCGGAAATCCGCGACTGGAAGTGGCCGCACGCGGGCCCGGTTTCGTCGGAAGCGCCGAAGGAAACGAAAGATCCGACAACGACAGGAGATCAAACCGTGCGATCGGGTGCACCGGGCTAGCGATATTCTGGCTAGGGACACGGCAATGCCGTGTCCGGCACACGATCGTGGATTAGGACACGGCATTGCGGTGTCCGGCGCGGGCGATATTCCTCTGCGGTTCGTTCAATAAAAGTCTCTTTCAACAATCAAATAAAAGTGGTATATATGAGCTTAAAAATCTACTTTGTACGACACGGTGAAACGACTTACAGCCAAACAGGTGGCTTCTGCGGCCATATCGATCCAGAATTAACACCCGAAGGTTCTAAAATGGCAGAACAGTTTGCCGCCAGTTACGCAAAATTGCCCTGGGAGGCTGTTTATGTCAGTCCGATGAAACGCACAATTGCTACTGCAAAACCTTTGTGCGATGCCGTGGGAATTGAAATGCAGCTTCGCGACGGACTGAGGGAGATTAATTACGGTAAGTGGGAAGGCAAAACAGTAGAATTAGTCAAAAAAGAATACGAAGAAGATTATATTAACTGGCTGACTGAACCTGCTTGGAATGCACCGAATGGCGGCGAGACTTCCGTGGAAATTGCTAGCCGATCGTCCTTAGTTATCGCAGAAATTCAGGAAAAGTACAAGAGCGGTAATGTTTTGGTTGTCTCGCACAAGGCGACTATTAGAATTATTCTGTGCAGTTTGTTGGGGATTGATTTGGGACGTTATCGCTATCGCATTGCCGCTTTAGCAGCTTCTGTCAGTATTGTTAAGTTTGACGTGCGCGGGCCGCTGCTGGAGGTTTTGGGCGATCGATCGTACATGGATGAAACTCTCCGCAATTTACCCGGTACTTGAAATTGCGGGTAAGGTGCGGGGGCGCACCCTACAGTCTGAAACTAAATCGCGCCTATGTAAGACAATCCTAAAATCGTACCCGTTCCCAAAATATGACCGAAGCAGAGACTTCCCACAAGTGCACCCAAACTCAAGCCGCCGACCAAACCCGATGAGGGCGCGGCTGGGCCTGTGTGAGGCTTTTGGATGGTCGAGCTGCCGATCGCAATAGCTAAAATATTGCAAATAATCATAATCAAACCAGTCGTGGGGCTCCACTCTACGGTTCTGGCGACAGTGGCAAGTAAAATTGGTGTAAACATCGATCGGCTCCTTAAACTTTAGTAAATGAAAATCTGCCTAGAATATATATCAAAAAAATGCAACTGTTAGCTACAGATTGCATTAACAGTTAATTTTTCGACATTTTTCTTAATAATTTTCCCTGAGTCTCAAGATTTTTTAGTCCCCCTCTGCTGGGACGAAAGTTTGACAAGACGCGATTTCAATCGCCTAGCGATCGAAAGAACGAATCAACAGGACATAATAAAGCATGAAAATACTGGTGTTAAATGCGGGTTCTAGCAGTCAAAAGAGCTGTCTTTACGAGTTAAACGATGTCCTGCCCGATCGACCTTTGCAACCCCTCTGGGAGGCTCAAATTGATTGGACTCACCAGCAGGGTATAGCAGAGTTGAAAGTCAAAACAGCAAAGGGCGATCGGCTTGAGGAGGAATTTGCATCCGAGTCTCGCCAAGATGCTATTTCTCGAATGCTGGACACTCTTTGCAGGGGAAGAACTCAAACCATTAATGATTTAAAGGAGATTGATATTGTCGGCCACCGCGTCGTACACGGCGGACAAGATTATCAGCAAAGTACGTTAATTTCGCCGGATGTTAAAAAGGCGATCGCCCGTTTATCTGTTTTCGCCCCCGTTCACAATCCGGTCAACCTCGAAGGTATCGAAGCGATTGAAAAAATCCTCGGAGATGTGCCACAAGTAGCAGTATTTGATACAGCTTTTCACGCACAATTGCCGCCCGCAGCCTTTGTTTATCCCGGCCCCTACGAATGGCTGGAAAATGGGATTCGGCGCTACGGTTTTCACGGGATTAGCCATCAATATTGCGCGCGTCGGGCCGCCGACATTCTGGGTAAAGATTTGGCAGATTTGCGGTTGATTAGCTGTCATTTGGGCAACGGATGTTCTCTGGCAGCCATTCGCGGTGGCTGGAGTGTTGACACGACGATGGGATTTACGCCTGTGGAAGGTTTGATGATGGGAAGTCGATCGGGTTCGATCGATCCTGGGATTATAATTCATTTGTTAAGGCAAGAAGATTTAACTTCTGAAAAATTAGATAATATTCTCAATCGTAATTCTGGTTTAAAAGGGATTTCTGGGGTATCTAGCGATATGCGGCAGATTGGAGATGCGATCGCCCAAGGTAATGAGAGAGCTCAACTTGCTTTGGATATTTACATTCACCGTTTGCGCGCTGGAATTGGGGCAATGCTGGCGAGTTTGGGAGGGTTGGATGCTTTGATTTTTACGGCGGGAGTTGGGGAAAATTCTGCTGTTGTGCGATCGGCTGCTTGCGAAGCTTTTGGATTTATGGGTTTAAAATTGGATGGGGAGAAGAACCAACAGTCGCCAGTGGATGAAGATATTGCGGTAGTGGATTCTGCCGTAAGAATTTTGGTAATTCACACGCAGGAGGATTGGGAAATTGCGCGAGAATGCTGGAAACTTTATCACTAACTTATTTTATGAATTCCTTCAACAGCGATGGCAGATTAGCTTCGCCGAAGCGTCAACAATTACAGACGGTGCAACCGGAATTTCTCTAATTCATCTGCGTTTATCTGTGTTTATCTGCCCTCATCTGCGGTTAAAAAAAGAGAATTTCTAGAACCGCAGATGACAAAAGATTAACGCAGATTCACGCAGATAAAAAGAAGAGATATATTAATATAGTTCCGATGCTAACAGATTTGATATGACAACGCAAGGTGTGGCCGGATTGTTAAGAGTTGCTAACTGGAATTTATTTGGGATGTTGGTTAATAGTGGTACCGATTACAAAACTTGCCTGGGGGCGATCGGAATTTCAATAATAAACTCGCTCCCCTCTCCTGGTGCAGAAACGCAAGTCAATTTTCCGCCGTGAGAATTGACAACAATCGAGTGAGAAATAGACAATCCCAAACCAGTTCCCGAACCCACGGGCTTAGTTGTAAAAAATGGATCGAATATCTTGTGCAGCACCTCAGTGCTCATCCCCGGCCCGCTGTCGGCAATTCTAATTATGACAGAATTCCTGTCTGTCACCTCTGTAGAAATTGTAATAGCAAGCTGTTGATGAGAGTTTTTCGTGTCATCTCTTGCTACGAGGAGAGCATCGATCGCATTGGTGAGAATATTCATAAACACCTGATTGAGTTGTCCGGCGTAGCATTCCACCAGCGGTAGGGAACCGTAGTCTTGAATCACCTTAATAGACGGTCGTTCCGGTCTATCTTTGAGGCGGTGTTGCAAAATCAGTAGGGTGCTGTTAATACCCTCATGGATATCCACTGGTTTAAAGTCTGCTTGGTCCATCCGCGAAAAGTTTCGTAGCGATAGGACAATTTGGCGGATGCGATCGGTACCCATTTTCATCGAAGACAGCATTTTTGGCAGGTCTTCTTGCAAGAACTCCAGGTCGATTTCTTCGGCTGCGATTTGAATTTCGTCAGCAGGGTTAGGATAGTGCTGTCGATAAAGCTGCACGAACTCTAACAAATCTTGGGTGTATTGCTGTGTATGGACGAGGTTGCCGTGAATGAAGTTGACCGGGTTGTTAATTTCGTGGGCGACTCCCGCAACCAGTTGCCCCAAACTAGACATTTTTTCGCTCTGAATTATCTGTGATTGGGTGCGTTGCAACTCACTTAGGGCGTTTTTGAGTTCAACGGTGCGGTCTTCCACCCGGTCTTCTAATTCTGCATTACTTTTTTCTAAGGCGGTAAACGATTCGCGCAGTTGTCTTGCCATGTGGTTAAAGGAGTTGGCAAGGGCGTTGAGTTCTTGAATACGGCTGTCTCCTACAGCTTGGTCGAAGTTGCCAGATGTTATTGCCTCACTCGCCCGATTCAGTCGCAGAATCGGACGCGCAATCCAGCCGGAGGTGAGAACGCCCATCCCACAAGCTACCCCCAATGCTGCTAAGCAGAGCAAGATTGTGGTGCGAGTATTGGCATCAATCTGTGCCATGAACTCGCTTTCTGGCACACTCACCACCACTAACCAATCCAATCCATATTGGTCGCGCCAGGGAGTGACTTGCACATAGTAGAGTTCTCCCTGAAAATCAAGTCGGAGATCCGTGTCTCCAGAAATGGATTGAAACCCTTTGAAGCGTTGCTGGATTTGTTTGGCAATTCCCTGCACGATGGGATTGCCACTGTCGATCGCCTTCAAACGCCGAATCTCGTCTTTGACGGTGGTAAAGGGTTGTTCTTTCGCAGAATTTGCGATCAACAGCCCATTTCGTTCCATGATGAAAACCTGCCCTGAGCTACTGACATCTATATTCCGTAAGAAATCGCTCAGTTTCAACAGATGGATATCGACTCCAACCATTCCTAGCAAGCGATTATTTGCGTCATAGATGGGGCGACCAGCGGAGGCAGCGATGTAGGGATGATTGGGATAATTTACGGTGACGATCCGCGACCAGATGGGTTTACCTGCTTTCATGGGTTCGGTGTACCAGGGTTCTTGCAAGTTGTCCCAATCATAAATAGTCACGACGTGAGTGCGATCGCCTTTGTTATCGGTGGCATAGTTGGTGACATTATTCGGCGGTTTGGGACTCCAATCATCAATCACGACGGTTCTGGGGTCGTAGCGTGCGGCTCCTACTCCCTCACCCGTGGTCAGTCCAATGCCGATGTAATTGAGGTCATAGGCCTGCATTTGGTGCCAGAAATACTTACCGAGGGTTTGGCGATCGCGCACATCTAGCAATCCCATCCGAATCGCATCGGCGTTAATCTGAATCACTTGATGTGGAATAGATAAATAAGCCTCCAGATGTTGATTCACCGAAATTCTGGTTTGATCCATCAACTGATTCGCCAGGTCGTTTACCGCTTTCTGTCCATTTTTGAACGACAAATATCCCACCAGACCGACCGCTCCAAAGATTTGCAAAACAAATGGCACGATCAGTATGAGCTGCAATGGGATCGCCTGAGTTTTGCCGAAGTGACGTATCTTCATGATCGGAAATTACTTTTATTTTAGTATGATCTACTATCTACAGTTCGATCGTGAAGATACACACAATATTTACTTTTTTCATGAAAAATATGATACTTTTTATGCTTTATCGGAGCATTGCCACCTCGTCGCGATGAAAAGTCCTCAGTGCGGCTGCAAAAGGGCCATAGCCCTTTTGTCGAAACCCGAGCGATCGACTTGGCGACAGAGTTTTCGCCGAGTTTAAATTGCGAAGTCAAAGTTTAGTAAACGCAATGCGTGGCCGAATTGTTAAGGGTTGCTAACTGGAATTGATTTGGGGATTTGGGTTGATGGTTGCGCCGATTACAAAACTTGCCTGGGGGCGATCGGAATTTCAATAATAAACTCGCTCCCCTCTCCTGGTGCAGAAACGCAAGTCAATTTTCCGCCATGAGAACTAACCACAATCGAGTGAGAAATAGACAATCCCAAACCAGTTCCCGAACCCACGGGCTTAGTGGTAAAAAATGGATCGAATATCTTGTGTAGCACCTCAGTGCTCATCCCTGGCCCGCTGTCGGCAATCTTAATTATGGCAGAATTCCTATCAGTCACCTCTGTAGAAATTGTAATCGTAGGCTGTTGATGAGAGTTTTCCGGGGCATCTCTTGCGACGAGGAGAGCATCGATCGCATTTGTCAAAATATTCATAAATACCTGATTCAACTGAGACGCATAACAAGTAATTAGGGGTAGCGTGCTGTAATTTTTAATTACCTCAATTCCCAAACGCCCGCCCTCTTTTCTCAAGCGCGGTTGCAGCAACATCACCGTACTGTCGATGCCTTGATGGATATCTACCGACTTCATTTGCGCTTCGTCTAGGCGCGAGAAATTCCGCAAGCTTAGCACAATATCCCGGATTCTTTCCGCTCCTACTTTCATGGAATCCAGCAGCTTTTGCAAATCCTCGCTCAAAAATTCCAGCTCAATTGTTTCTATTTCTTCTAAAATTTCATCAGCAGGTTCTGGATAGTGCTGCTGGTAAAGCTCAATCAATTTTAGCAAGTCTTTAACGTATTCGCTAGCCGGATTAAGATTGCCGTAGATGAAACTTACAGGATTATTAATCTCGTGGGCTACACCAGCGACCATTTGCCCCAAACTAGACATTTTTTCCGTTTGGATTAATTGAGCTTGAGTGAGTTTCAGTTCGCGCAAAGTTTGTTCTAAACGCTCGTTCTTTTCATTTAACTCCTGCGTCCGTTCTTGTACTTTCTGTTCCACAGAATTGTAAAGCAGAGCATTTTCCAAAGAAATAGCAACTTGGGAAGAAAGCAACCTTAAAACTTCCAATCTGTGGGGAGTAAATGCTCCGACAGTCAAATTGTTTTCTAAATAAAGAATGCCGATCAGTTTGCCTTGATTGATGATTGGAGTACACAAAATCGATTGCAGTTGGTGTTTAGCGATGTAAGGATCGGCTGTGAATAGTCCCTCACCCGCCGCATTGCTCAACACCAAATCCGAGCGAGTCCTTTCCACATAATTAATCACCGTCACAGGTAAATCATGATAGTCTCCAACAGGCGTAAATTGCAGCACAGCTACATCTTCAGCAAATACTGATGCTTTAGCTGAAATCAACAGTTGACCATCTCTAACTAAAATCAGAAAACCTAATTGAGCACCCGCATTTTCTAACGAGATTCTCATCAAAGAAGCCAGCAACTTATCGAGGACAATTTCGCTAGAAATCGCCAGAGATGCTTTCATTACCGTTGCCAAATCCAGCACTCTCGCATCGCTGCCAGTAGAAGTATGAATAGTTGTGGTAGTTTGATTGTTGTTAAAACTTCCGTTGAGCGGCGTCATTTCCCGCAACTGCGGATACTTCTGTTCTAAATCTTCTACTTTGCGAACTGCACCCCAGCGCAAGTAGCACGAGTGAGCTTCGCGCAAGTGGATTTTGGCATATTGATACTTGCCTTTACTCAACCAAAACTTAGCTGCTAGTTCATTAGCTAGCGCTTCATTTTGGACAAACTCATTGTCTTGGGCTAAATTTATAGAGAAATCGTACAGTTCTACAGCTTCTGAATCTTTCTTGGAAATTCGGGCTATTTCTGCTTGTACTAAAAGATACTTGTGCAGAAAATTTTCGGCACAGTTATCTGACCAAATTTTCATCTGTTTTTGGTTTTCCTCTAACTTTTCCAAGTATTCCTTTTGCTTCTCTTCGGAAACATTTGGGAAAACGGCAGCTAAAGTTAGAGAAAAGAAAAAATTCCATTCGGTAGCGGGTATCGCTCCGGTAATAAAAGATAGCTGTTTTTCTACTTCAAAAGCTAGTTGTAGCGCTTCGTTGAAGTTACCGTACCAGTACATTACCTGGCATTTGCGAATCTGATAAAGGCAGAGCGAGTACAAATTTTGATGAGCTTGACAGTTGTGTACGTATTCAGCTTCGCTGATATCTTCGCTTTCAAAGACAAACTTTTCAGGAGTTAGTTTGCTCAAGTTACGCAGGATTAACTCTACCCCTAATAATATATCGGTTACGAGCTGATTTTTTGTTTTTTGGCTGAACTGCAAATACCTGCTCGTGTCGGCGAGAATTTGCGAGATTTCTTTACCTTGAAAAAATGAGTTAGCTATGCGGTTGGACAGGATATAACCCGCATACTCTAAATCTCCTGATTCTAAAGCTGCTTGATACCCTTCATTGCTGATTGCGTGGGAATCTTTGATGTGATTGAACCAGTAATAAAAAATACTGACCAAGGATGAACAAGCTCTGCATTTCAAGCCGATATTGCCAGATTTTTCGCTGAGATTCAGCGAGAGCAAGCCGAATTGATACGCAGCTTTGTAATCTCCCGAAACTGCGTTTAAGAACATACCGTAGCCAGCATAGCAAAGAGAGGCTTCGGGTACTAAACCGTATTGTAGGGAAAGATTGACTCCTTTTAAAACGCTGACTTTCCACAAGTCTGGATTTTTGAGGTACGCGGATGTCAGCAAGTTTGTAATTAATTTGACTGCCACTTTTTTGTCGGGTACAGTCATTTCGGGGGCGTCAATTAGGGAAGCTATTTCTCTACCTGCTAAAATATTTGTAGCTGTTGCAAATTCTTCGGATATGACTTTTTGTAGCCCGTCTAGCGGCAAGTCAATGCCTAGCAAGTCCAAAGCTTGGATTCCGGCTTTAACGGCTTCTTCGTACTTCGCCCGCAGGGTGTACTGCACGATCAGCAGGTTGTAAATTTCTACCTTTTCTAAGGGCGATCGCGCTTTTTCCAGAGTTATATTAATAAATTCTTCGGAGTTCTCAAAAAAACCGTTTAAATACTCAACATTTGCCCGCTCCATGTGCAAGGCAAAGGCTAAATCGTAGTGGGCATCCCAAATATCGGCGCTCAAACCGTCCATGCCTGCGGTCAAATACTGCAAGGCAGCAACATAAGCAGTGGCATCTTTGGCTCTGCGGGCGGCGTCTAAATTCAGCGTTGCCAGTTCAATTAATTCTCGATCGTCTTTAATTAGCGATCGAGCCACATTCAAGTGATCGACTAATTCAAAGATTCTGTCCGCGCGATATTCAGCCGGGGTGTTTTCTAGGATTTGCCTGCCTATTTTCAGGTGAACTGCCTTTTTTTGCGAGTCGTCGATCAGAGCGTAAGCTGCTTGCTGTACGCGATCGTGCAAAAATTTATAATTCAGAATTAATAGCGGAAACAGCACGTAATCTAATGACTTGCTTTCCAATTCCGAAGTTGGCAGAATCAGTCCCGACTTAATGGCGGGCAACAGGTGAGAAAAAGTTTCCGAGGCTTCTTTTTCATGAATTAGAGAAAGAGTATTCAAGTCAAATTCGTTACCCAAACAAGCCACTAAACGCAAAACTTGCTGGGTTGAACTTGGCAGTTTCCTCAATTTTTGGACCATCAAATCTACTACATTGTCAGTGATAGCGCACTGTTCAATTTGAGTCATATCCCAATGCCAGCCGCCTTTACTACCAGACTGTGGCGGGTGAAAAACTAGCAGGTTTTCCTGATACAATGTTTGCAGGAATTGATTGACAAAAAAAGGATTTCCGTCGGTTTTGCTGATTACCAATTCAGCTAACGGTTTGACAGATTCTCGATCGCTGTGCAAAGTCTCCGCAATCAAATGAGTTATGTTTTCTACCCCCAGCGGCGACAAAGCAATCTGATTAATGATAGCTTCCTGATTTCGCAGTGTCTCCACTGTCATCATTAAAGGATGAGTAGGACTAACTTCATTATCCCGATAAGCACCAATTAAAAACAGATATTGCGTAGCTTCATCTGTCATCATCAATTCGATCAGCTTGAGAGTAGCCGAATCAGCCCACTGCAAATCGTCGAGAAAAATGACCAGCGGATGTTCTGGCTGGCAAAATACGCGAATGAAATTTTGAAATACTAAATTAAAGCGGTTCAGAGATTCCGTCGGCCCCAATTCAGCTACAGGAGACTGAGCTCCGACAATTAGTTCAACTTCGGGAATAACATCAATAATAATTTGTCCGTTTTGACCGAAGGAACTGCGGAGTTTTTCGCGCCAAACTGCTAATTGAGCCTCGCTTTCAGTTAACAGTTGCCGCACCAATTCCGAAAAAGCGCTGACAACGGCAGAGTAAGGAATAGTCCGCTTGTACTGGTCAAACTTTCCCCAAATAAAATATCCACGTCGGCGGGTAATAGGTTTGTCTAAAATCTTCACCATTGCAGATTTGCCAATGCCGGAATAACCGGCAATCAGCATCATCTCGCTGCGGGATTTATGCTGTCCTCTCGCCAGGACTGACAAGGGACTTTCTTTTTTCGATTTGCTCTCTTTTTTGATGACAGAAATTTGGGAATCTTCGGTGCGGTAGCCTCGATTATTTGTTGCTGCTACCCGTTCAAATGCCGCTAAAAGAGTTTCAACTTCTCGCTGTCTGCCGTAAAGTTTTTGAGGTATTTGAAACTTGTCGGAAATATCTTGGCGGCCGAGAGGAAACTCAGAAACAACCCCAGATGTTTGCCACTGAAACAGGCAGGATTCCAAATCGGCTTTTAGTCCCCAAGCACTTTGATAGCGCTCCTCAGGAGTTTTTGCTAACAATTTCATCACAATATCTGAAACAGTTTGAGGAATTTCAGGTGCAATTTCAGCGAGAGGTACTGGCTGTTTGGCAATGTGACAGTGAACTAACTCCATGGGATCTGTAGTGGAAAAAGGGAGTTGTCCTGCCAGGATTTCATAGAAGGTCACGCCGAGCGAATAAAAGTCGGTGCGGTAATCGACTATCCGGTTCATTCTGCCGGTTTGTTCGGGCGACATATAGGCTAAAGTGCCTTCTAGAAAATTGGGATTTTTAGTCGAAACATTTTCCAGGTTGG
This sequence comes from Microcoleus sp. Pol17C6, assembly GCF_036701145.1. Classification (NCBI taxonomy): domain Bacteria; kingdom Bacillati; phylum Cyanobacteriota; class Cyanophyceae; order Oscillatoriales; family Microcoleaceae; genus Microcoleus; species Microcoleus sp. Pol17C6. Next base: position 11,855 of record NZ_JAUBQH010000065.1, on the reverse strand, counting down.
ATGCAGTTGAAATGCTAAAGTCTATTAGTTTTACTTGTCCTGTAGCAGGATTAAAAACTATATTAGAAGGGTTTATATCTTTATGAATTACATTTTTCCCATGAATTTCTCCCAAAGTTTCAGCAACTTTGATTGCCGTAGTCAGAAATCCTAAAATGGTAAATTTTTGAGAACCCATAAATATTTTTAAAGATTCCCCGCCAAAATCTTCTAAGATCATTGCCAGACTATTTCTAACCTGTTGCAACTTATACACTTTCACAACTCCGTCCAACAGGCTTAAGTTGGCAGTGATCTCATATTCGCGCTTGTATCTATTCAGTTCTTCAGGAGTCGGATAGTCTTCTTTGATAAGTTTGATAATAACAGGTTGGTTGTTCTGCTCGTTGTGGCCGCGGTAAACCAGGGAAGTGCTGCTTTCATAAATGAGAGCGAGAACTGCAACGCCGGGAATTGCCATCATAGTTGGGTTCTCTCAAATTAGGTGTGCTTGGTCAATGTTACAGGACTGACGCGCGGCGGGCTAGAAACCCGGTTCCTTCGTTGCTAGTCGTTGACAAACCCAAGATTTTATCGTGTAAATCGGGTTTCTTTTCGTAAATCCTATGTTATTCTTCATTATCGCTCAAGAGCTATCTTTTGGGATGTGTGGGTAGGCAGGCCTTGACAGCAAAGAGCTACTGCTGACAAAAGCACGCTGGGGCTTTCGTCACCTCAGCAGTTAGGTAAACAAGATCACAAATACAGGATTTGTGCAAAGATTTACTCTAATGCTCGATCGCCATGCTGACAACTAAATCCTCTCAGATTCCAAGTAATCGCTTGACTTTAGTGGAGCGTCACCACATCTCGTGAAAATATGCAAGTGCTGAAAGATTTATTTTTTCCAGTGATCGGGTACGAATTTGCGGTGCTTCAAAAAAACCGGCCGCTGCAAATCTTAACTATAATTCGCGACCGAGGTGCTGAGTGAAGTAAGTGTTGCTTCGGAATCGGAAATTTCCTTCAGTTCTATCTATTTTGACCGATCGATTAACAATACTAACTGACCGTTTGACCAGAGTAAATTTGACAAGAAATTCAGAATTATTGCACCTTGTCTGGTGCGCGGCAGCGAACCCTACATTAATCAAATTTGCCTAACTCTTAAGAAAATTTGAGGAAAGATTAAGAATTATTGCCATAAAACCCAGGTAAAGTTGTTTGAATTGCGAGTCAAATGCCAAGCAGGCAAAGCGTTTGAGCATTTCCTAAATCTGTAAATTCTCAGAAAATTAGTATTTCTCAAGGATTCATCCGGTGAGAAAATCAGAAACAACCTTAAAATTTAGCAGTAATCGCCCGATCGGGCAATTCTCAACCAGCACCAGGAAAAATACCTATGAAATTGGCTTATTGGATGTACGCAGGGCCAGCCCACATCGGCACTTTGCGCGTTGCCACTTCCTTCAAAAACGTCCATGCAATCATGCACGCACCGATTGGAGACGACTACTTCAACGTTATGCGTTCCATGCTGGAGAGGGAACGGGACTTTACCCCAGTAACTACCAGCGTCGTTGACAGACACGTACTGGCCCGCGGCTCGCAGGAACGTGTGGTGGACAACATCACCCGCAAAGACAGAGAAGAACACCCAGATTTAATCGTGCTCACGCCGACTTGCACCTCCAGCATCCTGCAAGAAGACTTGGAAAACTTCGTGGAGCGAGCTCAATTGGATGCCAAAGGCGATGTATTGCTGGCGGATGTTAACCATTACCGCGTCAACGAACTGCAAGCAGCCGATCGCACTTTGGATCAAATCGTCCAATTTTACATTAACAAAGCCCGCAAAAAAGGCGATTTAGTAGAAGCCAAAAGCGAAAAACCATCTGTCAACATTATCGGTATGTCTACGCTGGGTTTCCACAACCAGCACGACTGCACCGAGTTGAAGCGTTTGATGGCAGATTTGGGCATTGAAGTCAACGAAGTTATTCCCGAAGGTGCTTCCGTTCACAACTTAAAAAGACTGCCCCGCGCTTGGTTTAACTTGGTTCCTTACCGGGAATTGGGGATGATGGCCGGGGAGTATTTGCAAAAAGAATTCGGTACGCCGATGGTGGATATTACGCCGATGGGTGTGGTGGAAACGGCCCGCTGTATCCGTAAGATTCAGCAAGTTTTGAATGCTCAAGGTGCGGATGTTGATTACGAAAATTTTATTGACCAACAAACTCGATTTGTGTCGCAGGCTGCTTGGTTTTCGCGATCGATCGACTGCCAAAACTTAACCGGTAAAAAAGCGGTCGTATTTGGCGATAATACCCACGCTGCGGCGATGACGAAGATTTTGGCTCGCGAAATGGGAATCCACGTTGTGTGGGCTGGAACCTACTGCAAACACGACGCTGACTGGTTCCGGGAACAGGTAAGCGAGTATTGCGATGAAGTGCTGGTGACAGACGATCACGGGGCGATCGGAGATGCGATCGCCAAAGCGGAACCTTCGGCAATTTTCGGCACCCAAATGGAACGCCACGTTGGTAAGCGGTTGGATATTCCCTGCGGCGTAATTGCTGCACCGATTCACGTTCAAAATTTCCCGATCGGCTACAAGCCATTTTTGGGTTATGAAGGTACGAATCAGTGCGTAGATTTGGTCTACAATTCCTTCACTTTGGGAATGGAAGACCACTTGCTGGAAATCTTCGGCGGCCACGATACTAAGGAAGTGATTACGAAGGGTATTTCGGCTGACTCTGATATGGGTTGGACGAAGGATGGACAGGCTGAGTTGAACAAAATCCCTGGTTTTGTGCGGGGTAAGGTGAAGCGGAATACTGAGAAGTTCGCGCGCGATCGGGGGATTGATAAGATTACCGTTGAGGTTCTTTACGCAGCGAAGGAATCTGTCGGCGCGTAGTTTATTGGTAGGGTGGGCATTTGCCCACCTTACTTAGTAAAATAGAAATGCACTGTCACTTTTCAAACCTAGAAAAGTTCTTTATGGCTAATTCTGTTGCTTTCCAGACCGCGATCGAATATGTAGAAGCTCTGGCAATTGAAGAGCAAGATTTGTTAATTGAATTAATTCAGAAACGGCGAATTGAAAATCGGCGAGTGGAAATTGCTAGCAATGCAAGAGAGGTTTTGAGTGATTTAAAAGCCGGCACAGCCAAGCGAGGCAACTTTGCACAGTTAAAAGCTGATTTACTGGATGAAGAATGAAAACTCTAGTTTGGAACAACAGTTTTAAACGGGCTTTTAAACGGGTTATCAAGAGAAATCTGCAATTAGGTGAGAAAATATTTTCGGTTTTGGAGTTGTTAGTGAACGATCCACTTTCTCCTCCATTGAAGCCACATAAACTGCGGGGGCAATTAGAAGGACTTTGGGCTTGTTGGGTTGAGTCCGATTGCCGAATTATCTATACTTTTGAGCAAGATAATGAAACGCAAGAGGAATTGATCGTCTTGATTGATATTGGGACGCATGATGAAGTATATTAACTGACGATCGCCATTTTCAAACCAAGGGCGATCGGCTTAACCCGGCACTTGCACTAACTGCCTGACATCCTCTCCCAGTCGAGTAAAATCATTAGGGTGAAGAGTCAACAACACATCCACACCTGCTTTCAGTGCAGCTTCAGCAATTAACCCATCGTAAATCCCTCCCCCCGGTAGGTTTAAACTAACCATTTTGGGTAGTCCTGTATAAGCAGTATAATTATGGGTTTTATTTGATAGATAAACTGGCGTTATACTCATGAATAAAATACCAAAGAGCTGCCCATGTGATTGGAGAGTGTTTTAGAGAATGAAAGAGTTTTTTCCCCTAAAGATATTCTTAGTCTGATGGTATTATTAAATCTTTTTATAAAGGGTAGTCCTGCATAGTCAGGACTACCCGATCGCACTTATCGAAATTGATGAAAACTAGCATCAGCACCCGCAGTTGGCGCACACTATTTAAAATAATTCTCTCCTTTGTCCTCGCGATCGCCTGTTAGTACATAAGTCTTCTCAGCAATCGAAAGTGCCAGTTTTTTAATTGTCCGTCGGCTAGTCAGTTGCAGGGAAACTCACAGAAAAATATCATTCTCAGTAACGAGCTTTCGACTATACATCCAATCCTCTTGTGGGGCGGGCTTCTAGCCTGCCCCTAAAAGCTTATTGAGAATAGTGCCCGCTCTCAGGGGAAACGGAAATTGCATCCAAGGATTTCCTCCTTGAGGCCAATTGTGAAAACTGTACTGTTCGATCGCCCTCATCAATCCAACTTACCTAGATTAGACGCATCAACATATTTTAAAGGAATGACTTATGAACTTCACAGCAAGACTCACACAAACCAGCTTACTCGGTTTAATGCTATTTGCCAGCAATCCAGCGGCAACCTTGGCTCTAGGACAATCGAACACAAGCACTGCACCAACAGCGTCTCGCACTCAGTCTCCGATTGAAACCATACAAATAGCTAATGTATCCACCCCCCAAAAACTGGTGAGGGATTTTTGTGCCCGCAAAAAACAGAAAGTGGAAAACTATTTCGAGACCAGCAACTTTCGGATTTATCTTTGCTACAACCACGCCAATCAACTATATTACTACGGCGTTAAAAAGAGTAACGGCAGCACGATCGCCCTGCGTGCTCGTACTGAAGAGGGAACTGGTTACGTGGCAAAAAATGGCACCTACGATTACATTGTTACAGGAGCCAGCCTTAGTATTTATAACAAAGGCAAACGCATTCTCGAACAACGAGTGATTCGCTCCCTTTAGTATTTAAATGCGATCGCTCTTTCAAGCCCAGACTTCTTCAAAAAGCCGGGTATCTAACAAAATATCTGGCTTTTCTGCTGAGGCAGACGAAAGTTTGTTTAATTTAACATGGGAGCATCCCGATCTTGTGGCGATCGCCCGTCCAGCCTTAAAATAGTTTACCGAAGCATCCCCAATTCAGATTTAATCATCCCGCTCTCCTGCACAATCGCGGAGGCTGCTTCCCCCAAAATTTTGTGTGCGGCCGTCGTTGGATGAATGCCGTCCCAAAACAAAAATCGATCGGGACTACCACAAACACCTCCACCCGATAAACACGCACTCGTCACATTAGTCAAGCCATATTTAGCCGGAGAAGCAATGGCTTCCCGATAAAGCGCATTAGCATCCAGAGTCGCAATCTTTAAGTCAGAATGCTGTTGACTTAATACCTTAACCGTTCGCCTCAAAGCCTGATTGTGTGCTTGTGTTAATGCAGTGAGCCTTGCAGAATTAGTGCCTGTTCGCGTCGCCGGTAACTGCCCCAAATCTGGTAAATTTGCCAGCAGGATATTTTTGGCACCCACACCAGCAAGAGACGCGATCGCCCTCGTTACATTTTTAACGGGAATATTTGCATTATTTCCCCCCTGCAAATAGTCATTCGCCCCCGCCCACACTACATACAGCGCATGAGGATTTGCCTGTTTTTGGGAGTTAGTCCATGACTGAGCTTGAGTTAACAAACCAGGGACAAGGCTATTGCGATCGCTCCCCGTTGTTGCACCTCCATAAGCCAAATTAGTGACTCGTTCAGGCTGCAACTTCAGGCGATCGGCAAGATATTCTACCCAAACCTTACCATTCGAGTAACGCCCTTGAAAGTAAGTCGAACGAGGCGGATATTGACTCCCGCTTGCTCGAAACACCATTCCCATATCCGAAAGACTGTCCCCAAATACATATAGTTCATTGACAGCCTCAGAATTTTGAGCTGATAGCATGAGTGAAACCATAAAAGATAAAAGTGCAATAATTACTGCAAACAAAGTTTTTTTTAACACTTGGTATTAGTTAGATTCGTAAAATATTTGATAATTTGTGTCGATAATTACCGATTTCGTGATTTTGACATTTAGTTTTACTAATATTCTTGAAATAGCTTAAATATTTGCCTCAATTACTAATCTATCAATTTTGGGAAAAATGTAGGGAGTAAAACAGAACTTTAATTGTGGGTTGCCTCACTCCACGGCTCAACCTACATAAATTGGTGATGTCCTTGACACTTTTCTCATGGTATCTAGCTCATAGCGCTCTAGAGGGGATAAAACCGTACATCTTTTGGGAGATTACCCAATAAAGTTAGGCAAGAGGCGAACCAGCAGCATCCCGGTTTTAAGCTAGCACAAGCTTTAAAACGCTCCTTTTGTTCAGGGGTCATAGCCAGTCCTCCTACGAATGCAGTTCACGCTTCTGTTGACGCTCTACCTATTATCCTCTCTTGATAGTTGTTTGACCTAACCGGGCTCCTCCTGACAAAAGTCTCCCAAACAACCACCCTTGAGATAACTATCAATCACGAAAAAAAAGAATTGATTCAAAACTGATTTACTGGGCGATCGAGAAATTGACCGCACTTTTGTTCCTGGAAAGCCGACACAAAACAAAAACCCTCCCCAACAAGGAGAAGGGAGGGTGAAAAGACAGTGAAAATTTTAAGTTTTTGCAGAATTAACAATAAGGAGTTACATCTTCGCCACACTCGTCAGCCAAATAACACAAAGCTCGAAAGCGCAGCCCAACGATTTGCTCGTAAAGCGGATTTAACTTGCACAGGGGCGGAATGGATAATAAAGTGCGATCGCCAATTTTGACTTCTCGCTCAAACGGACACTGGCTGGGAATAAACTTACACAGCAACCGAGCCAACTTTTGACTTTTAATTGCAGTGTTATCAAGCCATTCTTTTAGCGGATGCAAGGGGTCAAAGTGTGGCTTTTGACCGTAAGGTTGAGAATTTGTAGCGACATTAACGGCGGTTTCTTGTTTGCCAAACCCTACCCAATTTGGCAGAGTTCGGTAGGAAACTGTATGCTCAAATACGTTCATTTTGCTCTGTTCCTCTTTTATAACGAGGTGCCAAGAACTCTCTGTAGAGCTTGTGCGATTTTATCTACAATCAGTATCTACAGCATCTCGTTTTGCTTTACCGGATTGAACTTCTTAAATTAATGACTTAGGGCGAGAAAAGTAGTTCCTGATTTTTTTTTAAAGGCGGTGTGCGCTCTAAAAAGTGTCCTCATTTCAAGCCCAACAATTGATTGATAGGGTAAAAATTCTGTCTTCTACGTTTTAGCTTCAACCTTCGGTTGACTCTCCTTTTGTAGTTCAATTACTATTGTGAGGCATCCAGGTGAATTATCCTATACGTGAAAATGCGGAACTTTTAATAAAACTTATCATATTTCTAAATAAGCTCTGCTGCAAAAAACCCTGAAACCTCGCCCCAACTATCTTTGCTCGCGATCGCTCAGAAACTTCTACAATGAGAAATAATCGGTATCACCGCCCTCACAACCCATGAGTAACCCAGAAACCAAAGCTATCACCCGCGAATTGCAAAGCCACGCCGCCATTCTCGGTGGCTTCGTCTCCCTCCTCTGGATTATCGAAATTGTCGATGTATTCCTGTTCCGCGGCAGGCTGAATGCCTATGGAGTCCGCCCCCGCAGCCTCGACGGACTTCAAGGCATCCTGTTGATGCCTTTTCTACACGGCAGTTTTGCTCACTTAGCCGCCAATACCCTCCCTTTAGTGACATTGGGTTGGTTGATCATGCTGCGAGAAATTAGCGACTTTTTTATCGTGAGTGCCGTCACTGTGCTAGTCAGCGGATTCGGAGTTTGGCTGACTGGCGCGCCCTATTCCGTTCACATTGGTGCCAGCGGATTAATCTTTGGTTACTTCGGCTTCTTACTGCTGCGGGGCTATTTTGAACGCAGTTTTACATCTATTTTGGTATCTTTAATTGTCGGTTTCTTCTACGGCAGTTTAATTTGGGGGGTTTTGCCCTCGCAGCCGGGAGTTTCCTGGCAAGCGCATTTCTTTGGCTTTGTCGGCGGGGTATTAACAGCTCAACTTTTGGGGCGGCGGAAACGGGAAATTAGCTAGGATTAGGACTTGTGGTGTATCTTATCATCACCTTAGTTTATTGCCCCGAACTTATTTGAAAGCGTAGGTTTTTTGTCCGTAAACCTGCTTTATTGTGTAAAAAGTGCGTCCCGGATAGCAAGACTAACTGCTGACCAATAATTCTACGCGGGCAGGCAAGTACACAGTAAAAACCGAACCGCAACCTAACTCGCTTTCAACGTGCATATCGCCACCCATCATCACGCAAAAGTGACGGCTAATAGTCAATCCCAAACCGGTGCCACCATACTTGCGCGTAGTTGAGGCGTCGCCCTGCATAAATGCTTGAAATAAATGCTGCAATTGTTCGGGGGAAATCCCAATGCCCGTATCAGCTACGCGAAAAATTATTGAGTCGGAAGGTTCTGCTATTTCTTGAGTGGTTAAGCTGTCATGTTTAACTCTTTCAATGCAGAGGCTAATAGTGCCACCTTCCGTAAATTTGGCTGCATTGCTCAGCAGGTTGAGCAATATTTGACGAGTTTTGGTAATGTCAGCATACATCATTCCCAAGTCGCTACCACAATCAACTTCAAACTTATTAGAATTTTTATCTACCAAGGGTTTCACCGTAGAAACTACCTCCTCAATTAAATTAACCGGATTGAAAGTTTCTAAGTAAAGTTCCATCCGACCCGCTTCAATCTTAGAAATATCTAGAATGTCGCTAATTAAAGATAGCAAGTGTTTGCCCGCTGTTTGAATTTTTTCCAAGTCGGGGATAAAATCTTCGCAGCCTAAATCCTCGGCGTCTTCTTTGAGCATATCGCTGTAACCAATAATCGCGTTGAGGGGAGTTCGCAATTCGTGGCTCATATTAGCTAAAAAGGCGCTTTTGGCTTGGTTTGCAGCTTGAGCGGTTTGAGCGACTTTTTGGAATTCTTCTGCTAATTTGCGCTGGGTAATATCTTCGGCAATACCGACGATTCGGTAAATTTCTCCGGTTTGGCTGCGAACTGGAAAAGCCCGATCGCGCACCCAGCAAACTGAACCGTCCGTTGGCGTAGCCCCCGTAGGGGATCGCACTACCCGATACTCTTCATCATAATCGCCCCGCACCTGTTTCGCAAAAGCAGCCTTGACGCGATCGAGATCCTCCGGGTGAATAGCATCCCAAAAAGCCTCCGGTTCTGACTGCAAACTCTGACAGCTCAAATTCCATATTTTTTCGCAAGCAGGGCTCACATAAACTAGCTGCTTTTGATTGGGTTCTCTAATCCAAAATACCTCATGAATATTTTCTGCCAACTGGCGAAACCGCTCCTCGCTAGCCCGCAACTTCTGCACAGCACTGTGAAATTCAGTCACATCTTGAATCAGCGATGCCACCCCAATGATGCTGCCATCAGCATCAACCAAAGTCGTATTGTACCACTCGCACAGAATTATTTTGCCGTCTTTTCTGATGTTTTCGTTAAGGCTGGTAACTCCTCCTTTATTAGTCAGCAAAGTTATAGATAGTTGCCTGACATACTCCTTAGCACTTTCAGGAACGATTAGATCGACTCCGTGGCGTCCGATAGCTTCCAAGCGGTTGTATCCAAAAATTCTTTCTGCTGACAAATTCCATTCCGCTACTTCAAAGTTTAGATCCCATTCAATCGCCCCCAAAGGAGTTTGGTGAAGATGGAGAGCCAGTTTCTGCTGCGAGTTTTTCAGAGAAATAATTAATTCATTTTTGTCGGCGATCGCAGATTCTACCCGATCTTCGAGAGTAGTAAACGCTTCTTCCAATTGACCGGCCATCGTATTAAAAGAGCGAGCCAAGACACCCACCTCATCCTCCCGCTCTACAGACGCCATCAAGCGGGGATCTACCGCCATCCCGTCCCATTCTCCCCGCGACAAAGCCTCCGCAGCCTTGCTCAGACGCTGAATCGGTACAACAATCCACCTAGAAGTCAGAGCGCCAATCGCCGTTGCCAGCACCAAAGCACCCAGACACATCACCACAGTATACCGAGTGTTGGCATTAATCCTTTCCATAAAATCGGCTTCAGGAACCGCCACCACAATCAACCAATCGAGGCCCCTGCTGTCTGAGAGTGGCGTCACCTGTATAAATTGTCGTTGACCGTCGATCGTAAAATCTAACTGGCGAGATTTGTCAATTTTGTGCAAATCTCCGAAGCGTTCTGTCAAATACCGGGCGGTCGATCGAATTAGAAGATTCTTGCTGCTCGTTGCCACAATTCGTTTGGGAACGCCGTTGCTAACAATAAATGGCGGTTCCAGAGTAGAAGTAGCCACCAATTGCCCCGACCTTTCTACAATAAAAGTCTGTCCCGATCGGCCAATTTTTAGAGTTTCCAAGAATTGATTTAGCTTGGAAAGTGCCAAATCAGAACCCAGGATGCCAATCAGTTTTCCATCCTCGCCATAAACTGGTTGAGCGGCCGTAATCGCTAGTTTGGGAGCGTCAAAATAAGTATAAATTTTACTCCAAGTCGGTTTCCCTGCCTGCACCGGAGCTATGTACCAAGGTCGGACGCGGGGGTCGTAGTTGAGAGTAGTTTTTAATAGCTTGGTTGGTTCCCCCAACTCTGACGGCGCGTAGCTTTGAAAGTTATAGCCAGTAGATTGATTAGAAATTTGAACTTGCAACTTGCCGTCGTCGAGGCGTTCAACTCCAATAAAATCTTTTTGTTGAGAGGCGAATTGAATGTAGCTAATTTTATCAAAGGTTTTGATTTGTTGGGAGAAGTAGCGTTGCAAATTATCAGCATCCTGCACGTTCAAAATGCCGAGACGGATGGCATCGAGATTGAGCTGATTGATTTGGTGTGGCGTTTCAATATAACTATTAATATGTTGCTTGATACGCGATGTGACTTCTGTCCGCAGTTGTGCGGCAACATGGTTGACCGCTATGCGCCCGTTCCGCAACGACAGCCACCCCGTCAACCCTACCGCAGCGAAAGTCTGGAGGGCAAAAGGCACAACAAGGACGATGCGAATTGGCACTTTGCCCGACATTTTTAAAATCGGGTCGGTCAGATATTTGATGGGCATGGTAAAGCAGAATTATTATGAACCGACAACATTCCGGTCAAGTACAACTTGATGAGCGCAGGTTTTAAAGTTGAGATGGTTTTAGTAGGCAAAGTGCTGTTAATAACTCGGAATCTGCCGCTGGCAACTGAATTTTTAACGACTGCTACCGCCATCTTAGCGCGATCGGGAGCTTTGGGAACATTGGCGATCGAGATGAATGCAGTATCAATCCTGGACTGACTCTACACGCTCATACTATTATAGATTTGAGATTAAAGAATTAAAGAATTGGGAAAGACTGATTCTGTAAGGGTTTAGAATTTGCCGACAGTTGCATTTTTTTTTGAACTGGTATCTCCAACCCAGGTTTTTTTAGCGTTTTGGCGGTCTGCAACCAACTATTTTCTTGAAAAACCACCGATGGATCGCCGCCCGTGCGTCCAGCACTAACTATTTTTCCACTCCTGACGCGCGCTAATCAAACCAATCGAGTTTTTGGTTGACTCATACCTGAAATGAGGTATTTTGGCGTTTCAACCCGGTTGCTGCGTCAGTTCTATTTGACCGATAGCGCGATCGAAAATTATAAGTTTTCACAGCAACTGCAATTGATATCTCCACAAGCAGCTACTTTTGATAGAGTGCAACTTAATTCCAACTCGGTACAATAAGCGCATAGTAGGATGCAACTAGCGGAGGCATGGATGATGAACGCAGTTATTGCTACTCTTGGCACTGCTCTCGGACTGAGCTCAATTTTTATCGGTTTGACCCCGGCGGTTCTCGCCCAACAAAGACTGCAACCAGCGCCCCAATATTCGGAAACGACTTTATCTGGGGACCAGGGTAAGCTCATCTAATTTGGTATAATATGAACTTGACAAAGTTAACAAAATAAGCATAAGAGACTGTGTAGGC
>NZ_JAUBQH010000064.1:0-35006 GCF_036701145.1 Microcoleus sp. Pol17C6 | reverse complement strand
CCCTCATTCTCTCCCGGCGCGGTGGCTCAAGTCCTGCTTTTGCCACCCTTCTCTCTTTTTTAGTCTAAACTCCAGTATTGCTAAATAACCCAAATAATCAATCAAAAATTGGTGATTTTTGGGGTTACATCGTAAATAATGTGTTTCATTGGTGTATTGAGGGATATCCAGAGAATCTAGACACTTACTACTATTTTATGTCCGAAGAGAACCTAATGAAGCAATCTCAAACCCTTGATTACAAGTCCTGAATATATTGCTAATGGACTGTTTAAAGTAATTCAAGAGCTAGAGTATTTATTACATCGCCTTTCAGCGAACACGCTGATTATTGCGATCCCAATTCCTCTGCTCCTTTGTTCGCAGCCTTCGGTGAATTATAATTATAGGAATAGAGTTTTTGAAATCCTATTTAACTCAATCCAGGAATATCCTCATACCAAGCAGAGATTGGACTGAGGACAGAAGTTCGCGCTACCAACTTGATGCTTGGGAGGACAGAAGCCCTGACTTATTAATAGGTGGCCATTAGACTTTTTGCAAAAATAGATAATATCTGCGTTCATTTGCGTTTATCTGCGGTTAAAAACAGAAAATCCAGAACTCTTGCAAAAAGTCTAACCACCAATCTTATTTAGTCTTGTCCAAAGTCCGCGACTCCAACCAAATAGGAATTGCAATCCAAGCAACTGCTAACAGCAAAGCAAATACCGCAAATTGAGCAGCCCAAGCTACCAATTTCTCTAAAGACACAACTTGTCCCAAGAAGTAGGACAAACTTACCATTACAGATGCCCAGCTTGCAGCACCCAGAACATTGAACAGCGAAAATTTCCAAAAAGGCATTTCTGCAATACCTGCTAGGGGGCTAGCAAAAATTCGCAGCAGTGCGATGAAACGACCCAAAAATACGGCTTTAGCTGCATTTTTGCTAAACTGTTCTTTTAAGTCAAACAGTTGTTCTTCTCGAAAGCGGAAAAATTGTCCCAGCTTCAGCAGCAGTGGCCAGCCACCGTACCTGCCGATCGCATAACCAAAATTTCCCCCCAATGTAGCACCGGCGATCGCACTGCCGAGCACAAACCAGTAATTCAGTTCCCCGCTGCCAGCTAAAAAGCCGCCAGCAATCGTAATTGTCTCGCCTGGAAGAGGAACTCCCAGATTTTCCAGCAAAATTCCCAGAAATACTGCCCAGTAGCCGTAATCACGCGCAAACTGCTGAATAGTCTCTAACGATAAAAACTCAAAAGACATTCGATACTGCCTTCGTAAACTTTTGCAAAGCTCAATACATTTATATATTGGCTCGATTCAGCCAATAGTGCAATCTTTCGCTGTGATGAAGAACACACTGTTGTCGCGATCGCTGGCCCAACTAAAAATTAAGCTTTCAGGCATACTAGATGAATAGAGAATTGTTGCGGTTGCGTTCCGCGCGATCGCTACCTAGTTTCCTACTAAATTTATCACCACGGCTCTCCCCACCGATTCCCTAGCTCGATCGCCCATCCTAAAACATACGCTGAAATTCCCTGAGTCTCTCAACAGAGTCAGCAACTAAACTAACTTATTCATACTTTACGATCGTAGGATAACTGCTATGGAATTTCCCAACTTCAACCAACCCATCGTCCTTCAACCTCACAACTGCCTCGACTCCCAAGCCGGCAACCTCCTCCAGCAACAGCTAGCCGAGATTGTGCCCGATCGCCACAAACTCTGGGTAATAGACATGGCCGCCGTAGATTTCATCGACAGTTCCGGGATTTGCGCCTTAGTCGGCGGACTCAACGCCGCCCGTCACCGGGGATGCCGCCTCGTCATCTGCAACCTCTCAGCCACAGTGAAGCTAATTTTTGAAATAACTCAACTCGATCAACTCTTTGAAATCTTCGACAGTTTCGAGCAAGTTATCTCCACTGAAACTCCCGCTTTAGTTGCTTGATTAAAATGAGATCCCTAGTTTAAATCTCAAGTTTGCAAGAGACTTCAAGCAACCGCCGAGCTAATTTCCATATCATAAATAGGTTGATTTGTCAAGCAATACCAATGACAAACAAATAAATCCGGCACTTGAACGCCGACAGAAGCGATCGCAGGTGCAGCCGGAAAAGGCCAAAGTCGATCGAAACAAATCCTTTCCCCTACAAACCCGAACTGCATCAAATAAGTCGCAGGCGGCGCATTTAAAAGATTCAGCAAGCGGTAAGCCAACTCATACAACTGCTGTCGCCAAACATCCGACAAATGAACCGGTTGAGAGTAACTCAACTCGCCAGACTGCTTGTCAGGTTCGCCACCAATCACCTCCCCATACAGTGGCCCCTTTGCAGTCAACACCACAGGCAGCCAAAAATTGCCCTCGCCTACGGGAAAAAGCAGCTCCTGAGCCACTCGATCGCGCGCCGCCGAAACATTGCCACAAAATCGAAACACATCTTGAGCCGGAAAAAGCAGATTTTCTGGCACATCCAGCGTCAAAGGACAAACGATCGCCCCATCCGAAGCGATCGCGCCAGAATTGAGTTCAGAAACCCCACAGATATTGACTTCAGTTAAAGGATGAGATTGAGCGATCGCCGCCTTGAGACTGGTGGCCGGGCCTTTCTCACCACCCGCGACAATCAAAACCTTAGACATTGCCAAAGCTCGGCATTTGAATTCCTCGATCGTCCTCAGCATCGACACTCGGCAGATCCAGGCCCTTAGCCTTGCGGCTCCGCACAGCGAGACGGTAAGTTACGCTTTGCAACTCAGTGTGCAACTGGCGGTTTTCCTTTTGCAATTGCTCCAACTTTTCCTTAATCGGATCGAGTCGTTCGGCAAACTTCTGGCGGTAAACCCCCGGCAATTCCTGAACCACCTGTTCCAGCATCCGAGAGCGATCCGTCAATTCTTGCACCGACTGTCGCAGTTGGTAAACCTCAGCATCCCGCTCCGCGATTTGTTCCTGATAAAAACCCACCTGTTCTTCCACAGCTTGGAGTTGTTCCCGCATTGCCTGCATTTGAGCTTGGTGGCGATCGGAAACTTCCGGCGCCGGCACAAAACTAGAATTGCCCTTCACCAGCCGGAAAAGTTCTTGAGACAACTGCTGCACCAATTGGTCGCGCATTTGGAGCTCTTCAGTGAGACGAGATACCTCTGATTGCAATTCTTTTGAGCTTACAAGTTTAGTTTGATTCACGATGACTCTCAGCTTTTGTTATATAATGTGTTTCTCTTTAAAAATATCTTCCCCTTACCGCAGAGGCAAGAGGCACTTCAAAAGTTTTGAACCCATTAGGCTAAATCGAGCCAGCGGCCCGATGTCAAGGGTAAAGCTCAGTTTAACTCACATCAGGCATCCACGTCATCACCTGAGTTTCTTGGCATAGAGAGAGTTAAAATCCTAGGTTTTTTGTCAATAAACCAGGTTTCTTAGCTTTTTCCGACAATAGTGCCAGATCTTATGTGTAACCAATCACAGCCGAAAGCACTTTGCCAGCTTCGTCCACGGTGCTGCCAAAACAGATAATGCCGTCCTCGTGACCGGCCATCGCCAGAATTTGGCGCTCTGCCAAATTCTCCTCCTCAAAAAGTCTAAACATTTCTAAGGCCATCTGGGGAGTGCCGTAAGGTATTTCTTTTCTAGTAGTAGGAATCTTAAACAGCAGTTGCTGCCATAGTTTAGGATTGTGAACATGAATTATCGCGCCCACATCCTGTCTATGAAGGTACAGGGCCCCGTGAGTCAGGGACTCCGACGAAGCTTGTACGGGGCCCCGGCAGCCGAGGAAATTTTGTTCTAAGTTAAATTCGGTAACAGTACAGTAGAATTCTGGTCCCAGAGTCCTCAAGTGTGCAGTCTGGGTTCCCGAAATCACGAATTGGCAAGAATTGCCGAGTCTGACGCTGACGTTGCCAAACCCTATGCCATTTTCGTAGACGCCAATTAATCCCCAAGAGTGCAGGCGATCTCGCCAGTCCATCAAATCTGCTATGTTCCGGGCAGCTACAGGGTCTGCTTCTTCCCAGTCACAGCGGTACTTAACGACTCCTTCATCCATCCATTTTTTGTCCGATCAGACACGACTCTGACACGACAGACATTGCCGAAGCTGAGACTTAATCGAAGTTGTCAAGAAGTTGTCAAACAGCTTTTTTTGCCTGCTGCCTTATGTCTCGGTGCATAAGTGCCTTAACTAATCTACATTCCAGTGTCGCCGTAATTAGCGATCGACATTAGCAAAAAGTAAGCTACGAAAGAAGAACCAATTATTCCAAAAATCATGGTTTAGCCTCTAGGTGATTACAAAAGTTCAATATGAAAATGTACGCCTTCAGTCGGGGAGTTTGATTCCAGGCTTTTGCCCTTTCGAGTTTCTGAGGTGAAACTACATAACCTCCCTGAATCGCTTATCTCTCTATACTACAGCATTTCTACTGAGTTGAACTCTACCTTAATAAATATTTAAGGATAAAGTACCCCTTAATTAGGTAACTCCGGTAAAAAGCAACCGTACATTTACTTATTTTTTACGATTATATCTATATTTAAGCAAGAATCAAGGGGAACACAAAAAATATTTTTTAGCCAGTCTGGGAGGAACTGGCGCAATCCTCGGGTGTTCTACGTTAGTCAACACCTATGTTGATCGAGCAATTTTTAGCTCCGGGGCATCCTACAAGCTAAGAAACCGGGTTGAGGGTAATATCATGTCGGGTAAAATCACCGCCACGCCAGCTCGCGTCGGCGGGTTGACCCAAATCTGTAGTAGTAGTATAAGTTATAGATCCCGTAAACCCGCGCCTACCAAAAGGGGGATAGTCGATCAACCGAACCTGATATAAGTCCTATTAAGAAAAAAACAAGCCGATCGAGCAGTGATGCCTCGATCGGCTAAAGTCTTCTGTGGAGTGCGATCGCTCGTAGCCCTTTAAATGTGGAAGTGATACAAGATACTGCCGTCGTCTTTAATTTCGCAATTGGCATT
The DNA here is from genome assembly GCF_036701145.1 of Microcoleus sp. Pol17C6. Classification (NCBI taxonomy): domain Bacteria; kingdom Bacillati; phylum Cyanobacteriota; class Cyanophyceae; order Oscillatoriales; family Microcoleaceae; genus Microcoleus; species Microcoleus sp. Pol17C6. Next base: position 30,030 of record NZ_JAUBQH010000064.1, on the reverse strand, counting down.
AAAGACTTCAGCTTGTTGGTTCAAAAAACGCTGAGCGACATCCGGCGACAGCCGCGTTTCCATTGCAAACCGCACCAGAGTTATTTCGCCGCGGCCTTCTTTGATCAGTCGGTACAAAGCACTTTGGAGCCTTTCGCTCTCTTCTCGCTGAAAAGCTGCCTTGTACCTCCAATCCGCCACCGAAGGAATCAAACCCCGGCTGACCAAAATCGCCAACAGCAAGCCAATTCCCAAAATCAGAGGCACTGTCGGATCGCTCGTGGGCGTCGCCACAATTTGCGGCACTGTAGCGGCGGCCAAACTGCTAACCATTTCTTTTTCCGAAGCTTGCGTATCCGCCATTGCAAGCTGAGTTTTGTTGTAAAAGTCTTGCTGAAGCTTCATTTGCTGCAACAGCCGAGCGCGTTCTCTTTCGTATTGGTCGAGTTTTTGCTGAGCTTGTTTTAGGTCTTGAGTAACTTGTGCCAAGCGTTGGTTGAGCGACTGATTGACTGATTGCCACCGATATCTGTTAATCAGGCGGCTTTTTTCCACCATGCCCTTCATCAACATATCCACCGTTTGGATTGCTTGCTCCTGATCGAGCGAGCGATACCCAACAACAATCTCTAGGGGTTGTTCCGGCTTAGAAATCTTGACACTAGCATTTTGTCGAACTTGCTGGGGCGAAAGCTTAACTGCATCTGCCACTGCTTTGACAACATTATCTGCCAGCAGAACCTCTGGGGTGAGTTGCTCTCCCTGCTTGAGAATTGTCGTGCCCGTACTCGAAAATTTGACTGGCGGATTATTAGAAGTGAGAGTGCCTTGAGCCATGAATCCGGGGGGCGGGGCGAGGCGGTAGGCCAGGGCGCCTGAAATGCCCATAATTACAGCAAAACTGCCTAAGGCAATCCATCTGTATTGATGTGCTGAAGATCTAAAACGTAAATTTCCCATTTTGATAGTCAAGTCATAACATTCGCTTGCCGCAGCTCCTGCCAAACCCAAGAACCATCGTTTCTTTCTGGTTAGTCAAATTGACTGCTGAAAATTTTCTCAGTTTCTATCTAAAAGCTATTAGCTTTTGAGAGTTGTCAATATTCACGATCCGAAAAAACCGATTGCGCTTTTATTTGATCCGAGCTATAACTTCAGTTTTTGTCCTTAATAATTAATCTGTAACAAGGCTTCTGGAAGTCTACTGGCATCAGACTAGCACTCAGGCGTGCGATCGCCTCGCCTCCCCGTGTTTGTTGACATTCAAAACAGTCTCCTTTTCACCCTTGGCAATTCTCCAATTATCTTACGTCTTGGCGTCTTGCGGACGCGGTTGAAGAATAAAAAAAACCTTAAATACTCGACCTAAAAACTTAACAAGCAAGAATTATACCATGCAGTTAAGAGTTTGCTGCGTATTAAAAAAAATTGTGGAGCTGGTCTCGCTCCCAGATCCACATATTCACATAACAATTATGGTTCGATCGGTTGATGGTTCGATCGAGCCTCAGAGGCGAATGTTCAGAAGCCGATCGGCAAAATAAGACCCTCGCGTGCCATGACAGCCTTCGGAAAAGCAATTTGCACGTCTTCGGCGATGCGATCGAGAAAATCGTCAGTATGAGCCGGATCGTGGTGAAAAATCACCACTCGTTTCACCCGCGCCTCCTTAGCCATTCTCACAGCTTCCTGCCAAGTCGAGTGTCCCCAACCCACCTTCGGAGACTTGGGGTTGTGATATTCCTCGTCTGTGTACATCGCATCGTAAATCAGCACGTCAGCGTCTAGGGCTAAATTGTAGACATTCTCATCTAGCCGATCGGGAAAATGTTCAGTATCCGAACAGTAAACAACAGATCGGCCCTGCCAAGTCACCCGATAGCCCATAGCAGTATTCGGGTGATTGAGAGAACCCGTCCTAATCTCAATATCGTCCAGCATCATTGTCTGGTTGTGATTGAGTTCGTAGAAATTCAAATCTGCCTGCAAACCCATCAGCGGCACAGGCGAATTCGAGTGGAGCACCCGTTCGACGAAGTGCCTTTTCATGCAATCTCCATCCGGCGGAGTCGCCCCGTAAATATCAAAGCTATTGCCGCGGATGAAAGCTGGGGCGAACAGCGGGAAACCTTGAATGTGATCCCAGTGATAGTGAGTAAAAAACATATAAGCTTGCACGGGCATTTCTTGCAGCAACTGGTCTCCCAGCATCCGCAAGCCTGTTCCGCCGTCAAAAATCAAGCGTTTGCCAGCGACTCGCATTTCCAAACAAGAAGTATTGCCGCCGTAGCGAACAGTTTCCTGTCCGGGTGTCGGAACACTGCCCCGTACGCCCCAAAACTGTACTACAAAATCATCTATACCTTTTATTGATTCGGAGGGTTGAGGGCAATCAAGGGGAGTTGCCGCTACAGAGGACAAGCTGATTTCCATTTTAAAATTCAGGCTTTAAGGTTCCACATTGTCCGTGATGGCGCAGAAGATGGTCGCACAACACTAAAGCTACCATCGCTTCCACCATTGGCACAGCTCTTGGCAAAACGCAAGGGTCGTGCCGTCCCTTGGCAGCCAGCAGCGTTTCTTCGCCTTCTCGGGTAACGGTGCGCTGCTGCTGGCGAATTGTTGCAGTTGGCTTGAATGCCGCCCGCAAAATGATATTTTCGCCGTTAGCAATCCCACCCTGAATTCCGCCAGAGCGATTCGTCACTGTACGAATTACACCCTTATCATCAGTATAGTATTCATCATTATGTTCGCTGCCCTTGAGCATAGTCCCGGCAAACCCGGAACCAATTTCAAAGCCTTTGCTGGCCGGCAAGGACATGATGGCTTTTGCCAAGTCGGCTTCGAGTTTGTCGAATACGGGCATTCCCAGTCCTTTGGGTACATTGCGGGCGACGCATTCGACTACACCGCCGATCGAATCTCCGCTATCGCGAACTTTTTCGATCAGTTCAATCATTCTTTCGGCACATTCAGCATCTGGACAGCGGACGATGTTACTTTCTACTTGTTCTAAGGTAACAGTGTCCGGATCGGCGACACATTCTAAGTCTTTGATGCGTTTGACGTAGCCGACTATTTCGACTCCTGCTGCTTGTTTGAGAATTTTTTTAGCGATCGCCCCTGCTGCTACTCTACCTATTGTCTCCCTCGCGGACGATCGACCTCCGCCTTGCCAGTTACGAATTCCGTACTTAGCATCGTAGGTAGCGTCAGCGTGAGAAGGGCGGTAAGTTGTCGCCATTTCGCCGTAATCTTGGGGGCGAGTGTCTTGATTGCGGACTAAAATTGCGATCGGCGTTCCCAAAGTTTTGCCTTCAAACACCCCTGACAGAATTTCGCAGGTATCTGCTTCTTTGCGAGGTGTGGTAATTTTGCTTTGGCCGGGGCGGCGGCGATCGAGTTCGGCTTGAATTTCCGATGCGTCGATCGACACCAGGGGCGGGCAACCGTCAATTACTACTCCCACACCGCCGCCGTGAGATTCCCCAAATGTCGAGATCCGAAATAAATGCCCAAAGGTATTGCCCATGATGCTTTGCCCTGAAACTTAATAATTTTTAGCTTAAATGGAATAGAGATTTACTGTATTTCTGAAAAATATAGCATTGACGAGTAGGCGACACGCGATCGCCCCACAGAATCACTCCCTTCCCACCCCTAGAAGAATATCTACCAGGGAGAGAGGGAGAGACAGAGAATAGGAGATATCTGGAAACACACTTAAATTCATCCGTGTATCCGTGTCCGAATCCGTGTTGTGTCTTCCTTCTTCTTTAGTCTTCGTGTTCTTCAAAAGGATCTCTCAATTCCTTAGAAGGGGGACCGAAAGCGGTGTAGATCGAGAATCCGGTGATTGCCACCAGACACACGCCCAGTGAAATGCCTAGAACTGCTGCAGGTTCCATATTTTTGATCGATTATGAGTGCTCCACTCTATAATATTACAAAAAATAACAATCCGTCTGAAACTCTAGTGATTTTAGGCGCTGTACGGTATGGTAGCCAACCCCCACTCCCCATTTTCCGAGTCCCCCTGCAGCATTTCTGAGAAATTGCGATCGCAATTAGCGGTAGAAATATGTCAAACTTTTCTGTAGAGATTCATTGCAGGTGACTTATGGCACAACGGACTTGGTTAGGAGATATACTCAAACCCCTTAACTCGGAATACGGCAAGGTAGCCCCCGGCTGGGGAACCACGCTATTGATGAGCGTGTTCATTGGACTGTTTTTCGTGTTCTTGTTGATTATTTTGCAAATCTACAACTCTTCTCTGATTCTGGAGAGTGTGGATATGGATTGGTCGAGCCTAGGCCGCTAAAAATTGATCACAAAACAGTAAGGCTAAAAGTAAAAGCTGAGGGTTGAGGAGAAAGGGTAAAAGCTAAGTTTTCCCGTTTTTCCTTACCCTTTCCGATTACTTTTGCCATAAATAAACAAGAAGTAACTAAACAAATTGCAGGAGAAAAAACATGAATATTTTTGGCATTGGTTTGCCGGAAATGGCAGTTATTTTTACCATCGCCCTATTGGTATTTGGTCCGAAAAAATTACCCGAAATCGGCCGGAGTATGGGGAAGGCAATTCGTGGCTTTCAAGATGCTTCGCGGGATTTTGAGTCGGAGTTCACGCGGGAAGCCAAGCAGTTAGAAGAAGCAGTAGCAACTAGCAGCAAACCGGAAACTGAAAAACTCGCGGCGGCTACTCCCAAGGAAGATAGCACAGACAGTTAAATGAACAACACTCAGAAGTCGGAAACACCAGCGGAGTTAGTGATTCCCCAGCTAATAGTTGGGTTGGGAAATCCCGAACCTAAATACGATCGCACCCGACACAACATAGGCTTTAATGCTGTCGATGCCTTGGCTAAAGCTTGGCAGATTTCCCTGTCGGAAAATCGCAAATTTCAAGGCATATTTGGCGAGGGAAACCGGCCGCGGGGACAGAAAATCCGTTTGCTGAAACCGCTTACCTACATGAATCTGTCGGGTCAAGCGATTCGGGCGGCGACGGATTGGTACAAAATACCTGCGGAGTCTGTATTAATAGTATACGATGATATGGATTTGCCGATCGGGAAATTGAGAATCCGGCTTGCCGGTTCGGCCGGCGGACACAACGGCATGAAATCCACAATTTCTCATTTGGGTACAGACAAATTTCCCCGGTTGCGGATTGGCATCGGCAAACCTCAAAACGATGCTGCTAAAAATGAGAAAGATACGATTTCCTTCGTGTTAGGAAAGTTTTCCTCAGAGGAAAGTCAGTTAGTAGAAAAAGTGCTTAAACTGGTTGTAGAAGCTGTGGAACTAAGTCTGCACCAAGGAGTAGAAAAAGCCATGAGCCTTTACAATAGTCGCACAATTGCAGAAACAAACGCGGAAACAAAAAGGTGAGTTCGAGACGTTTGCCTGAAACAACTGCATATGTCCGAGTTACTGGTCAATCTTGGCAAAAAGGCACGATTGAGGGTGAAGTGACTGCCGGCAATTTTGAGTGGCAGTTTCAGTGGCGTTTCACGTCAGAAAAAACACTGATACTTGAGCCTTCTCAGGGTAGGGCATTGATTCAGGAACCGCTGCACCGTTTCCTGGAGAAATGGGATTATCAATTAGAACCAGGTGGCGATTATTCGTTTACGGTTCGGGCTCAGTTTTAAAATCTTGGTAATGGGAAGGAAAAAGGCAATGGGGAATGCAAACTTTCTCTAGTAGGATATCCAGATTCCACTAATTGTTTAATTAATTATGGGGAATTGCTGTGATGGGAAAGTGTGAAAACGTAATGGGGGAGGCCAACTTTCTCTAGTAGTATCTCCCGATTCCAGTAATTCTTTAATTAAAGCAGGTGGCGTCCCTTCTCGGTAAGCCCCGCAATAATACATTGTCAAAACAGCTTTGTAAGCCCAGTGATTGGAAGGTACATCGGTAAAAGGATTGGGCAGAGTTTCAGCCTGATTCTGCACGCAAGCATTGAGAACTTGTTCTCGCGCTGGCTGCACTTGAACTAAAGAGTTATTTTGCTTTATTTGTGCAGGATTTTGCGCCTGTGCGGGAGATGAACAACAGGCACTAACTAGCAGTATAATTGTGGAAACGATTCTGAGTTTAAGCATCTAATTTCCTCTTGTGCGACAATATATCCTAACTTCCACTGCATTCCCTGAAAACTATGCTGGGTCGTACCCTCCGCCATCGTTATCAAATTATCAAATTCTTGGGGAAAGGCGGTTTTGGCCACACCTACCTTGCAAAAGATTTAGACTTACCCGGACATCCGCAGTGCGTTGTCAAACATCTTAAACCAAAAGATCCCAATCCCGACCATTTACTAATTGCCAAAGGCTTATTCGACAAAGAAGCCGAAACGCTGCATAAATTGGGTAAGCTACACGACCAAATCCCCAGCCTTTCCGCTCACTTTGAGGAAAAGGGCAAATTTTATTTGGTGCAAGATTTTATCGTAAGGATTCAGGTCTAAAAACTTGCGGCTCCAACGCTTGTCTGGCAAGGGTTGTAGGGCAAAATAAGGGTTTTTGCCTTTCGTGGTTGATTGTCAATAAAGGACGAAAAACTGTCATTTTTTGTCTTTTATTGAGAATAGAGATTTATTTAGCATCAAGCTCCAGATCTAAAGTCTTTGCCCAGCAAGGAGTTCAGTGACCTGAATCCTTACATTTTATCGAAGGACATGACCTTACCAAAGAACTGATTATAGGTAAAAAATCAAGCGAATCCCATACTATTAAATTATTGCACGATATCTTAGAAGTTTTAGCCATTGTTCATCAGCAAAATGTGATTCATCGCGACTTGAAACCTGCTAATTTAATGCGCCGCCAAGATGGTAAAATTATCTTAATTGATTTCGGGGCGGTCAAGGAAATTAGCACAATGGTTGTTAATGCTCAAGGACAAACTAGCTTCACCGTTGGCATTGGTACTTCGGGTTATATGCCCAGCGAACAAGCGAAGGGCAAACCTAAACTGTGTAGCGATATTTATGCAGTGGGGATGATTGGGATTCAAGCATTGACTGGTAAACCTCCTCATACCTTACCTGAAGATCCGCAGACGGGAGAAATTATTTGGCGAAATCAAGCGCAAGTTAGTAATAATTTAGCAAATGTGTTAGATAAAATGGTGCGCGACCACTTCAGTCACCGTTATCAAAATGCAGAGCAAGCATTGCAAGCAATTTTATCTTTGTCGCCGCCTCCTACACCAACACCACCGCCACCGCCACCGACACCAACACCAACACCAACTGTGTATCAAAGTTTGGGGAACAAATCGCCTCAACCTGTAAAAGTATTGTCCAATCCCCTAAAAACAGTTCAATTTAAAAGGGTGACAGTGAATTCAAAGGGGGAAATCACCAAGCGCAGCCAAAGTCAAGCACAGGTTTTTACAGAAACTATCGCCAAGGGCGTTACTTTAGAAATGGTTTCTATCCCCAAAGGCAGCTTCAAAATGGGGGCACCTGCAAGTGAAGCAGAAAGTCATGACGATCAAAGACCTCAACATCAGGTGACTATCAAACCGTTTCTGATGGGGAAATACCCGATTACTCAAACACAGTGGGCAGCAGTAGCTAATCTGCCTAAAATTCAGTATGACCTTGATCCTGACCCTTATCGCTTCAAGGGTAAAAACCTGCCTGTAGAAAAGGTTTCTTGGTATCATTCCGTTGAATTTTGTGCCAGATTATCTCAGAAGACGGGTAGAAGCTATCGCCTTCCTAGCGAGGCGGAATGGGAATATGCTTGTCGGGCTGGGACTACCACACCATTTCATTTTGGGGACACAGTTACCCCGGATTTAGTTAATTATAACGGCAATTATCCCTACGGTACTGCACCGAAGGGAATCTATCGTGCAAAAACAATTGCTGTGGGTAGTTTTCCGCCTAATAGCTTTAGACTCTACGATATGCACGGGAATGTCTGGGAATGGTGTCAAGATATTTGGCACGATAATTATAACGTTGCGCCGACTGACGGAAGTGCTTGGGAAACAAGTGGATCAGATCACCGGGTGCTGCGTGGAGGTTCGTGGAGCGACCATGCGGTCCATTGCCGTGCTGCCAACCGCTACTACTACTCTGCGGGCGGCTCGAACAGGAGCGTGGGTTTTCGTGTAGCGGTGGCTTTGGCTGTCCCTTCCTCCCCGTCTTCTCTGTGAGGACTCTTCTTTGCTCTTTTGCCCTTTTGCTCTTTACTCTTCTTTCTTTTTCCCTCTCGCCCGAAGCGCTAAAAAATTTTTTTTTCAGATTCACCGCCGAACAGATTATAATTAGAAATATAGATTTTTCTCACGAATAGTCGCATAGGAGATTTACAAAATGAATAACCTATTAGCAGAAACTTTTGCCACTGTCTCTCAACTCCCCGAAGCAGAACAAAATGCCATAGCATCCTTAATTTTAGACAAGATATCAGCACCAAGTGTTGCGCCTTTACTGATTTCCCAATCAGACAGTGAAACTCTCGAAAAATTATACATTTTTCGAGACAAGACAGAAGTTATTGACTTTATTAATAAATATCCATTTTTACTTCCCCTTGTGCTAGAAGCACCGGTTCAGATTAGCAATTATTTTCCAGAACCAAAACTATTACTTCAAGTCATCAATGACCCTGAAATCCCTAACTATGTTCATCTGGTTCTATCAATCATCTTGACAGACCTCGATCCCGATGAAGCAATGGATAGAGAAGACGAATTGCGTAAAAATTGGTCTCGGGGATTATCCCACGAAATTCGGGAGCATTTTTATACAATTTTGGAATATAGTGATGAGTTTTGATTGGTCGCAATACCTAAATTTAGCAAAAGAACTTGCTGGTCAAGCAACTATTCCTGCTGAACAGGAGGCGCGATTGAGGGATGCTATCAGTCGTTCATATTATGCTGCTTTTATCTTAGCGCGGAACTATTTGCGAGATAAACAAGGTCATTCCCTGCCCAAAACAAGCGATATTCACCGCTATGTTTGGCAAGAATTTGATATTAATCCTGACTCAAGATGTCAATTAATCGCCGATAATTTAGCAGTGTTGCGCCGATATCGAAATCAAGCAGACTATGACGATAATTTTCCCTTATTATCTGCGATTGCTACTATTGCGCTCAAGCGTTCTCAAGAAATAATTTATAACCTAAATAATCTCTAAATATCAATTTAATCTGATAATGCCTTTGCTAAAACAGCAGTAGTTGTAGGATGTGTCGCCTGCGATAAATTCCTAACTAAATACCAACAATCTCATAGCGAAGCACCTGATGGATATATTACAAACCTTTGGACTGTTGGGACATTTTTCGCATTCCCAAACCCAAGACACTCAAAAACAACAGCCCCACGGCCCCAGCTAGCGGATTGCCGTTAACTCCTGTCACCCAGTCGGGAACAGATGCCGAATATCGGACTAACTGCCCGATGTTAATGATGTAATATCCCCAGACTAAACCTGCATGAAGCCCGATCGACAAACCGAGGCGATTTTGGCGCGATCTTTTTCCCCAAACCAGAATCAAACCCAGCAACAACAACCCCGGAAACTGCGGCCAACTCCCCAGCATTGCCGCGACAGGTTTGATAAAATGAGATAGGGCAAACACCAGGCTATTCGCCCACAGAGATATTCTATAATTGTAATCCCGCTGCAACTCGTCCAGCAACCAACCACGGAATACCAACTCTTCGGCAAAACCGACTCCAAGGGCGCTTAACAGCCCTTCTGCGATGATTCTCGGCAAATTATCAGAATTTTGCCACGCGACTAAGCCGAACAGCCCTTGCCCCGCAAATAAGCTGAAAGTGAGCAAAAGCCCGATCGCCAATCCGATTAAAAGCTCAAAACCGTTTTTTCGCGTATTGATTAAACCATAACTCTTGAGTAATTGGGTTTGTCCGTAAACCTGTTTTCCCCACCGCGGCACTAGGAACAGAAACTCAGCAAACAGCAATCCCATTGTGAAAATAGTTGCGAGGTTACTATCTTTAACTAACAAGTAAATTGGTGCTGCTAACGGCAACCAGATTGAGAGCAAAATTAACAGAAAAATTGCGATGCGTAAAAGAAATGGATACGTGGCTATTTTGCTCCGGGTAGTCATTGCTTACAAGTTACTTGCTGAGAGATTTTAATTTTTAGTAAAAATAAACATAACACGGGCCGGGCGTATGAGTGAAACGGTTAACAACACTGTCGCTTAAATGAGTGACACTCAAATGGTGTAGCACAAATAAGCGTCACTAGAAAAAGTGACTGTAAACTCGCCAACACTGCCACTTATATATGGAGTATCAGAATATGGAAGGATAAATCAAAATGTCACAGCAAGATCCTACAAGTATCGATTTAACCAGTAGTGACTTTTCTTTTGGAGAAATCTCAGTCGATGACATCGCTGCGATCGCAGCAATAGAGGCTGGAATTAGCGATCCAACGCATCCAATCCAAAGCGAAACCGCACCAATACCTAGCATCCCACCGCTACCGATCGCACCTATCCCCTTTCCGACCCCAATTCCGATCGCCAAACGGCCGGTCAGTGGGCGCTACCGCGGTACATTAGGCAGCTTTCAACTCGAACTCCGGGTTGACGTTGACCGCACTCGACCGATGAAGCGGTTAAGCGGCGACTTCTTCCAAATTAGCGGTGGTACGACCACCTATTTTGGCTCCTTTATCGTCGATGCGCCGACGATAACGGTAACGGCTTCTCAAGTCGTCATCAAGGGTCTCGGAAGCTTTACCTTTGCCGCCGGAGCTCCGGTGGTGCAGGTAACAATCCCGCGAAAGCTCATCTTCCAGCCGCAGGCGCCGGCAACGGTGCAATTCTTGACAAATGGCGGAGGCGCCGGGGCGACTTACACTTGTATCTTCGAGTCTATCTATTTCCGAAGTCTGCGGCTCGAAACAGACCGGGTTTCCGATGTGGTCACTCCAGCATTCAGCAGCTACAACACGGGTTCGCTGCCGTCGGGGGGGCCAGCGCGCAACCTCAGCGTCGTCAGTGCCTATGCAGAAGCTGGGGTCGAGATGATCCCAACTGCAGGGAACAACGTTATCAATATCGATGAAGCTGGTGCGGGCGCTAAATGGAGCAACTCCGAACTGCACGCTTCGATGCAGAAACACTTCACCTTGTGGCAGGATTTGCCCCAGTGGGCTGTTTGGCAGGTAGTTGCTCAACTTCACGACCTGGGCCCTGGGCTCTACGGCATCATGTTTGACCAGCAAGGGAAGCAGCGGCAAGGCTGCGCCGTTTTTCATCAAGGTATAGGCGGGGAAACTGCCGAAAAGCTGCGATTGCAGCTCTACACTTATGTTCACGAGCTGGGGCATAGTTTTAATTTGCTGCACTCGTGGCAAAAGGACTTGGCGATACCCCCCGGTACGAATCGCCCGCTGTCCTTGTCTTGGATGAACTATCCCTTTAATTACCCAGCACCGGGTGGCGAGGCTACCTACTGGAGCCAGTTTGCCTTTCAGTTTGACAATGAGGAGGTGATCCATCTCCGCCATGCGTTCCGCAACAATATTATTGTGGGTGGAAACGACTTTAAGATCGGCTCTGGTCTGGGGCAGGAAGTGATGGCCGATCCCATTCGCGATGAGTCGGGACTGACTTTCAGGATCTCTACCAACCAAAAGAGCTTCGCGCTGGGTGAGCCTGTGGTACTGCAATTAATGCTGGGAACGACGACTGCGGGCGGGCGCCGGGTGCATACTTGGTTGCATCCGAATTACGGCTTGGTCAAAATCGTGATTCGCAAGCCTAGTGGCGCGGTTGTTGTTTATGAACCGCTAATCGATCATTTAGTTGGTCAGCAAGAAAGTACGATCGCCGGCGATGATGTGATTCCTGAAAGCGCGTATATCGGCTATGGCAAAGATGGACTCTATTTCGATCTACCCGGAAATTACCAGGTACGGGCGGTCTATGGGGCTATGGACGGTTCGCAGGTATTCTCCGATATCCTGACTATTCGAGTTCGCTATCCTGTGACGCCAATTGAGGAAGAACTGGCCTCTCTGTTTATGGGTGACGAACAGGGTACTTTGCTCTATTTGCTGGGTTCGGATGATGAGTCTTTGCAAAGCGGTAACGATGCTTTTGAGGAAGTTCTGGCGAAGTATCCGAAACAGCCGATGGCAAACTATGTTCGGATGGTGCAGGGTATCAACGCTAGCCGTGAGTTTAAAACGATCACGGACGATCGTGAAACCCGGGTGATTGTACGCCCACCGAAGTTGGATGAAAGCGCTAAGTTGCTGACAGCAGTTGCAGATTCCAATATTCTCGACCCTGTTTCGGCACAGATGTCCCTTTCCTGTTTATCCGAGGTTCAGGCTAAAATCGGAGATGAGGATGCGGTCAACAAAACCTTGAGCAAAATCTCAGCAATGGAAGTCAAGACAATGCGATATGCAGACAAAAAGTAAGCCTTAAATTGCTGCATTACTCTCAAGATTGCTTTACCATTTCTGGACGCAAAAACTCTATTTGTAGGGTGGGCAGTGCCCACCTTACCACTACAAATAGTGTTCTCAACTCATCGCCTAAGTCTTGAATTTGTACAAAACACTACCGACAAAAACCTCACTGTATTAAGGATAAGTCTGTTGTTTGTTCGAGCCTTAATAATTCTGTTGGCAATTTTGGCGATCGGGTTTACCTGCGTACCCGATCGTCCCCAAGCCGATTTTTTGACCCCTTACCATTACCAAGCGAGTACCAATATGCGTTTATCGATCAAACTTCGCGACGGTTTCAGCAATAGTACGGTCATTATAGAAGTCAACGGACAGCAAGTCTATCGCAAGTCAGGCGTGACTACAGATTTGACGATTTCCTTCGCGGATGCGGTAGAAGTTCCTGTGGAAGAATCCACAGTTAAATTGAAGGTGACGGTGGAGGGTGGCGAGACGCAAACCAAGGAAATTCTAGTGCAAGAGACTCCTTTTGTTGATGTCTGGATTCTTAACGGCAAAATGGAGTTGCAAACATCCAAGGAAGAAATGCCGATGCTTTAGCAATTTACCAATTCCTCGATTCCACATCAGATTAAACATTGACATTGTGAGGTTATTTCCTAATTTTGCAATCCTGATTTTTTGAAGCTGGGAACTGGTGCGGGCTGTACGCAGCAGGCAGAAACAGCTAGAATGGTATCGTATCAATTGCAAATTTAGGTAAAACAAGCTTAACAAGCCAGGTGACAATGACGGAAGCCTCCGATTTTTCCAATGTCGATCGAGAATTAGATGACACAATTTTAAGCTTCGCAGACATTCAGGCAGAACTCAACCTGCGCCACGCTAAAGATGCTCTGCGAGATATAGTAGAAAATCTCGACTTGACAGTTCAAGAGCGAACTGGACTAGAACCAGAAATTGGCGGGTTGGAGAAAATGCTCGACAAGCTAGAGCGCGCTTGCGTGCAAATAGCTGTGTTTGGGATGGTGGGAAGGGGAAAATCTTCGGTTTTGAACGCGCTTTTGGGTCAAAATGTGTTTGAAACTGGCCCGACTCACGGGGTGACTCGCACTACGACTATTGGCCAGTGGGATGTCGGAGAGGGTATTGATGAGAATTTACCCGATCGACTTTCGCCAGTTATTTACCGTTTGTCGCAAGTTGAATTAATCGACACTCCGGGAATAGATGAAGTTGACGGCGAAACTCGCGAACTTTTAGCCCGCCGTGTTGCTCAACAAGCTGATTTGATTTTGTTTGTGGTGGCTGGCGACATTACGAAGGTAGAATACGCAGCACTTTCGCAGTTGCGGGAAGCCGGAAAACCGATGTTATTAGTTTTTAATAAAATTGACCAGTATCCTGATGCAGACAGGCTGGCAATTTATCATAAAATTCGAGACGATCGCGTGAGAGAATTGTTGTCTCCCGATGAAATTGTGATGGCGGCGGCTTCGCCTTTGACGGCGAGGGCGGTGCGCCGTCCCGACGGAAGTATGGGCGTGCAAATGACTCGCAGTTTGCCACAAGTACAAGATTTAAAATTAAAGATTTTGGAGATTTTAGACCGGGAAGGCAAATCTTTGGTTGCCCTGAATACGATGCTCTGTGCAGGGGATATTAACGAGCAGTTGGTGCAGCGAAAAATGGAAATTCGAGATGACGCGGCTAATCGAATTATCTGGAACGGGGTCATGACTAAAGCTGTGGCGATCGCACTTAATCCAATTACTGTAGTTGATATTCTTAGCGGTGCGGTAATTGATGTGGTGATGATCTTAACTTTATCTAAAGTTTACGGCATTGCGATGACGGAAGCGGGCGCGGTGGAATTGCTGCAAAAGATTGCGATTAGTATGGGCGGGATTACGGCCGGCGAATTGTTGGCTAATTTTGGTTTGAGCTCGTTGAAAGGATTGTTGGGTTTGGCGACGCCAGCGACGGGGGGTTTGGCTTTAGGGCCTTATTTGTCTGTGGCGGTGACGCAAGCTGCGATCGCGGGGGTTTCTTCCTATGGTATCGGTCAAGTTACTAAGGCTTATTTGGCTAATGGTGCTTCTTGGGGAGATGATGGGCCAAAGGCTGTGGTGAGCAAGATTTTGTCTTCTTTGGATGAGGATTCTATTTTAAATCGGATTAAGGAGGAGTTGCGGGCTAAGTTGGATTTGGGAAGTGTGGAAAAACAGAAATCTTAGCGATCGGCTGTTTTACGTTGAGCCAGCAATCTTGGCGTCGCCCTGCCACAATCCGGCAGGGGTTTAAACCCCTGCTTCAAAGCTAAATTTGTCGGCAGACAATTTAACAAATTATTAGGATAACAACCAATTACCAATTACCAATTATTACTGTATCTTACTAACTCAGGACTTAGGCAATTGGCACAGGTTGGGCGATTGGGGCAAATAAGGTGCGCCGTGCACACCCTACTCTAATTCCACGAATCGGCGGCTTAACATCAGGTTTTTAACCCTAATTCCATCCTATTTGTAACCTCTATTTTTCTCCGACCAAATGCGGGTTGGTAGTCCCCAAACATAGACAAATCCTTCGGCAGCTTTGTGATCGAATTCGTCCTCTGCGCCGTAGGTTGCTAAGTCGAAACTGTACAGAGAATTGTCAGATTTGCGACCGACAATAGTCGCATTTCCTTTGAACAGTTTGAGCCGCACGGTTCCAGTTACTCGCTTTTGCGTGTCCTGAATAAATGCGTCTAAAGCTGTTTTCAAAGGATTGTACCAAAGACCGTTATAAATCATTTGGCTGTAGGTTTCTTCGATGCCTCGCTTGTACCGGGTCACATCTGCTGTCAGCGTCAAACTTTCTAAGTCTCGGTGCGCGTGCATCAAAACTAAAATCGCTGGTGTTTCGTAAATTTCCCGCGATTTAATCCCGACGAGGCGGTTTTCAATCATGTCAATCCTGCCGACTCCGTGGTTTCCAACTATTTCGTTTAGCTGAGAAATTAAGGCGACTGGTGATAACTCTTTGCCGTTTAAACTGACAGGATTTCCGCAATCGAAACCGATTTCTATGTATTCGGGTGTGTCGGGAGTTTGCTCGATAGCCTTCGTCATCAAATAAACTTCCTCCGGCGGTTCCGCCCAAGGATCTTCCAGGATTCCGGCTTCGATTGCCATTCCTAATAAGTTGCGATCGATACTGTAAGGGGAAGACTTTTTCACCGGGGACGGAATGCCGCATTTTTCGCCGTATGCGATCGTTTCCTCGCGGCTCATTTTCCACTCCCGCGCTGGTGCTAAGATTTTAATCTTGGGGTTGAGTGCGCCGATCGACACATCGAACCGTACCTGATCGTTTCCCTTACCTGTACAACCGTGGGCGATCGCATCTGCACCGTATTTTTCCGCAGCTTCTACTAACAATTTAGCAATCAGCGGGCGAGCCAGGGCAGTCGAAAGGGGATAACGGTTTTCGTAAAGTGCGTTAGCTTGAATCGCTGGAAACGCATAGTCTTTGACAAATTCTTCGGTAGCATCAATAACTAAAGATTCCGAAGCACCGGATGCTAAAGCTTTTTTGCGGATCGGTTCTAATTCGTCTCCCTGTCCCAAATCCGCAGCCAGAGTAATTACCTCTTCCACACCCCACTCGTTTTTGAGGTAAGGAATGCAGACGGAGGTATCGACTCCGCCGGAATATGCTAGCACAACTTTTTTAGCGCGACTCATTGCTCTTTACATCCTGAATTTAACTGACATCTTGCACCATTTTCACTAAGCTTTTCAGGGCGGGCAAGATGGCCACCCCACAAAAAAATATCATTTTTGTGGAACAGGCCGGAAAGCCTGTTCTTGAGAATGGTGCAAGATATCCGATTTAACCGACTTTTCATTATGCACCTAATTGAGATCGATTCTTGTCAGAAATAGTACAGATCTATATATTCTTTTTTTGATAAACTTGGCTATTTACCGCGGGAGTTGCTGGGGAAAATCTGCTACCGTGGGATACGGTAACTGTGGCGATGGGGAAAAGCGGTGTTTTTTAGTGTTGTAATTCCGACGTATAATCGTAAACCGATTTTGGCAAAATGTCTACTGGCTTTGGAAAATCAGCAGTTTGGTGAGATTGTCAGAGAGTATGAAGTAATAGTCGTTGACGACGGCTCGACGGACGGGACGCTGGAGTGGTTGGTGGCAAATGCTGACTTGTTGCCTCATGTGCGATCGATCTGTCAATCTCACCAAGGCCCGGCGGCGGCTCGGAATTTGGGCGTTGAAGATGCTAAGGGCGATACAATTATTTTTATTGACAGCGATTTGGTGGTAACAGAGCATTTTTTGCAAGCACACGCCGATGCTTTACTACAGGGTTACAAAGATACTAATGCTGTTTTTACTTACGGCAGCGTGATTAATACTTGCAATTTCGACAATCCTACCTCAGAACCTTACAAAATCACCGATTTTTCGGCGGCTTATTTTGCTACGGGAAATGTGGCGATCGCCCGCCACTGGCTGCTAGATGCTGGACTTTTTGACACTCGGTTTCAACTGTACGGATGGGAAGATTTAGAGTTGGGAGTTAGGTTGAAAAATTTAGGTTTGAAACTGATTAAATGTCCGGCTGCTGTTGGTTATCACTGGCATCCCCCTTTTAGTTTAGAGCAAATTCCGGGCATGATTGACCGAGAAATTCAGCGCGGGAGAATGGGAGTTTTGTTTTATCAAAAACACCCAAGTTGGGAAGTACGGATGATGATTCAAATGACTGTTTTGCACCAAATATTGTGGGGAGTTTTATCATTAGGTGGGATGCTTAACGAGCGAACGATGACTCCTTTTTTGCAGTGGTTGATTGACCAAGGCAAGCCCCAGCTAGCTTTAGAAATTGCTCGGATTTTTCTGAATTGGTATAACGTGAAAGCCGTGTACGCCGCTGGTGGGGAATTGCCGACGGAGACAAAGATACCATAAATCAGCCCGAAAGCGCCGATAAAATATAAGATATTGTTGGAGTTTTTCAGTGGCCATGGGTGTCAACTTAAGCTCATAATTAGTAACGGTATACTGTTTGACTACTGTTTGACAATTATGCCTACACTGCCCTTGCGCTGCTTAAGAAGGGGGATTTAGGGAATTCAAGACTTGGATACAAACCCGCCGAAAAAACAAGAACTTTAGTCTTAAGTTGACACCCATGTTCTGCCTGTTTAAATTAACCTTTCCCGTAAGGATATCTACTGAAAAAACACCACACAAAGCCACCAGATCAAGGGAGTACCAACCGGGTTATAGACCTTGTAAAAGTTTAACCTTTAATCAAAACTCCTTGCTTAGCTTAGCCTGTGATTTGAGGCATCTAGGCTGTTTTCTCACTCGGCTCTGATAATTTGAGCCACCAACATTTTCAAACGAGCATTACTTTTGATACAATAACAGATAATTTAGGAGTGTGCTATAGAGCCAATAGTTGTGCTGGTTTACCTGAGAGTGTTAGCTACAAGCGGTTAATGACTTTAAAAATATTCCCACATATACAACTTGAATAGTTTGAGGGTCTGCTGTGAATACAACTGACAATAAAAATCCAAGACTAGAAACACTTAGACTTCAAAACACTGTCTTACAAGAAAATATTTTAATGGTGGACGACCATCCAGCAAGCTTGCGACTTTTATCCCAGCTTTTGTCTAAGCGAGGATATAAAGTGCGGCCGACACGAGATGGCAAATTGGCTCTTAACTTTGCTCGGTCGAGTCCACCGGATTTGATTTTGCTGGACATTATGATGCCCGGTATGGATGGCTATCAAGTCTGCGAACAGCTAAAAGCTTGTCCGCAAACCAAAGATATTCCTGTGATTTTTATTAGCTCTTTAAATGAAGTTTTTGATAAAGTCAAAGCTTTTTCGCTAGGGGGGGCAGACTACATTAGTAAACCGTTTCAAATAGAAGAAGTTGTGGCTCGCGTAGAAAATCAACTGCTGCTCAGTCGGCTTTCTAAAGAACTTTTAGCAAAAAATGCCTTGCTAGAAGCTGAAATAGAAGAACGCAAGCGGATCGAAGCACAACTACGAGAAAGCCAGCACTGGCTGTCGGCAGTAATTAAAACGAATCCTAATTTATTGTACCTTTACGATTTGATAGAAGATAAAAGTCTCTATATAAACCGCGAAATTTATAGCGATATTGGCTACACATTTGAAGAAATACAGGATATGGCAGCCACATTTATTCCTAAGTTAATACACCCTGACGATATCCCTGCATTCTTAGAACAAAGAAAAAAAATTGAGACCGCAAAAGATGGCGAAAGCTTTGATTTTGAATACCGGATACAGCACAAGAATGGTGAATATCGCTGGTTTTTGAGCCGGGAGAGCGTGTTTTCCCGAACCGCGGATGGCAAACCTTGGAAAATTCTGGGAACTGCTGCTGAAATTAGCGCTCGCAAACAAGCAGAACTGGAACTTAAAACAGCTTTAGCTGCTTTGGAACGGCAAATCAAGCAAAGATTTCTGCTAGAAACAATTACTCTCGAAATTCGCTACAGCTTAAATCCGGATCAAGTTTTTCAAACAGCGGCCGCCCAAATAGGTCGAATTTTTAATGCCGATTGCTGCTTGATTCACACCTACACAGAACACGCAATTCCACGCCTATCTAATGTGGCTGAGTACAGAAAAACCGCATCCCAATCGCTTTTATATCTACAAATTCCTGTACATGGCAATCCTCACGTTCAATTTGTATTATCCCAAGATCAAGCTGTAGTTTCTGATGATGTTTTTGCCGAACCGCTGCTAGAAAATGTCAGAGATTTGTGTTCTCAAATAGGTTTGAAGTCGATGATATCCATCCGCACTTCCTACCAGGGAAAAGCTAACGGAATGATATGTTTGCACCAGTACGATAGCCCTCGCCACTGGACGCAAGATGAGAGGAGATTATTAAAAGCTGTAGCGGCACAAATGGGAATTGCCAGAGCTCAAGCCAATCTTCTCGAACAAGATAAACAACAACGACTTAAACTTCAACAAAGCGAAGCTAGTCTCGCAGCCGCCCAGAAAATTGCTCATATCGGCAGTTGGGAATTTGATTTAGTCACCAATAAAATTACTTGGTCAGAAGAAGTATTCCGCATTTTTGGTCTTGACTCAAGCGCAACTGAACCGAGATCTGCCCAACTTTTAAAGATGTGTCATCCCGACGACAGAGAATTATTTCAACAAACAGTCAACCTGACTATCTCACAAGGAATTTCTTACAAAAGAGAGTTCCGATTTTTGCATCCTAGCGCTCAAATTATATACGTTGAAGGAAGGGGGGAAGCTGTTTTTAGCGAAACCGGGGAAGTAATCAAACTGTTGGGAACAGTGATGGATATTAGCGATAGAAAACAAGCAGAAGCAGCTTTGCAAATTAGCGAAGAACGTTTTTATCTGGCATTTGAAGGCAGTGCCATGGGCTTGTGGGATTGGAATCTTGCCACGGGAGAAGTCTATTTTAATCCGCGGTGGAAAATGATTCTGGGGTATGAAGTAGAGGAAATAGCAAATACTTTTGCATCCTGGGAGCAACTGGTACATCCACAGGATTTGTCTCCGGCTAAAGCAGCGCTAAATGCTCACCTGGAAGGCAAAAATCCTACTTACGAAGTGGAATTTAGGATGCTGACCAAATCCGGCGAGTGGAAGTGGATTTTAGCTCAAGCAAAGGTGATGGAACACGATGCTTCGGGAAATCCTTTACGGATGACGGGCACGCATATTGATATTAGCGATCGCAAACAAGCCGAAGCAGATTTGCAATTTAGCGAACAGCGAGAACGAGAAAAAGCGCAACAGTTAGAACAAACCCTGGAAGAACTAAAAAATGCTCAATCCCAGCTCATTCAAGCCGAAAAAATGTCAAGTATCGGGCAAATGGTAGCGGGAGTGGCTCACGAAATTAATAACCCCGTCAACTTCATCTACGGCAATATTATTCCCGCCGCACAGTACGCTCGCGATTTGCTAAAAGTGATCTATTTATACCAGCAACACTATCCCCAGCCCGTGGCCGAAATAGACGAAGAATTGGCAGAAATCGAAGTAGATTTTATCGCTGACGATTTCCCCAAAATCATGGCTTCAATGCAAGAAGGTGCTAACCGAATTAAGCAGATAGTGCTGTCGTTGCGAAATTTTTCGAGACTCGACGAAACAGCTCGCAAAGTAATAGACATTCATGAAGGGATAGAGAGCACTTTGGTGATTTTGCAGCACCGATTGCAGTCACAGGTAAAACGTGGGGAAATTCAAGTCATTAAAAATTATGCCAAACTGCCAAAAGTCGAGTGTTATCCGGCTCAATTAAACCAGGTATTTATGAATTTGCTGGTGAATGCGATCGACGCTGTGGAAGAGTCATCAGCAAACTGTACTTGCAAAGTTAATCAGATTCGCATTGTTACTGAAGTCAGCAGCGAAAATAAAGTGTGTGTGAGGATTTCTGACAGCGGGCCCGGTATCCGTCCCGAAGTTCAGTCAAGGATGTTTGACCCGTTTTTTACTACAAAACCGATCGGCAGCGGCACTGGTTTGGGGTTATCGATTAGTTACCAAATTGTTAAAGACACCCACGGCGGTAAGTTGGAGTGTCATTCAGAAGTTGGCCGAGGAACAGAATTTGCGATCGAACTGCCGATTTCGCAAAAGTTAAAATTTGAAAGTTAGGATAAGCTGTTAAATCATGTGCGGTAAATTAACCATAATTATTGTAGGGGGCGGTTCACCAACCATCTATAATATAAGCCAAAGATGAGCCTAAACCAACTCCGACCGTAAGAGTTGGGGCAATTCAACGGAGCTCATATTAATCGTCTCTCAGAACCTATTTTAGAGTGCGTCATAACCTGAGATTTTCTCCAGTATTTCTTGCCAACGGTCTGCAATTTAGTGTAATCTCATCTTAAACATGATATAATTAAGAGTTAGCCTTTTGAGGCTCCAGAGGTTGGGCTGCTAAAATTAGTAGTGAATATTACAGTTGCTATTATACAAACTCTGTCAACATACGTCTGCTGTAGCGTCTACCAAATTTTAACTGAATTATGACTGACTCAATTCGCTTCCTCATGTGTGCTCCCGACCACTACGATGTGGATTACGTGATTAATCCGTGGATGGAAGGAAATGTGCACAAATCATCGCGCGATCGCGCCGTCGAACAGTGGGAAAAACTTTACCACGTCCTCAAAGACAACGCCGTTGTAGACCTCGTACCGCCCGAAAAAGGCTGGCCGGATATGGTTTTCACCGCCAACGCAGGCTTACTTTTAGGCAATACCTTCGTCCTCAGCCGTTTCTATCACAAAGAACGCCAAGGCGAAGAACCCTATTTCAAAGCATGGTTTGAAAGCAAAGGTTTCACCGTGCACGAACTCCCGAAAGACTTGCCGTTTGAGGGCGCTGGCGATGCTTTGCTCGATCGCGAAGGACGCTGGTTGTGGGCCGGATACGGCTTCCGTTCCGAACTCGACTCGCACCCCTTACTAGCAAAATGGCTCAACATTGAAGTGCTTTCGCTGCGTTTAGTTGACGAACGTTTCTATCACCTAGATACCTGTTTTTGTCCTCTGACAGGTGGCTATTTGCTCTACTATCCAGCAGCATTTGACTCCTACTCCAACCGCTTAATCGAAATGCGAGTTGCGCCGGAAAAACGCATTGCTATTGAAGAAGCCGATGCCGCAAATTTTGCCTGTAATGCCGTCAATATTGACAAAGTTGTGGTAATGAACAAGGTTAGCGAAGCCTTAAAATCACGCATTACTAAGGCCGGTTTTCAAGTAATTGAAACGCCGATGAGCGAATTTCTGAAAGCGGGCGGCGCCTGTAAGTGTTTGACGCTACGGGTAACGGAACCGGTGCAAGAAGATCGATCGGCCAATGTGATGGTAGAAAGCCGCACAATTCGCATGGAAGGCCACCTGCTCGATGCCGGTTTAATCAGTCGTGCTTTAGACTTAATTATCGAAAACGGCGGCAGTTTCCAAGTGCTCAATTTCAATTTAGGAGAGCAGCGGCAAAGCACATCATCTGCAGACGTTAAAGTTTCGGCTCCTTCCCACGATGTGATGGAAGAAATCATGGGAATGCTGATTGACTTGGGTGCAGTGCCACCACCACAAGAGATTTGCGACGCTATTTTAGAACCTGTAGTGCAAGATGGTGTCGGTCCAGACGACTTTTATGTAAGTACAATTTATCCCACGGAAGTGCGGGTAAATGGTCAGTGGGTGAAAGCGCAAAATCAGCGGATGGATGGTGCTGTTGCTATTACTGAAACTGCTGATGGCCCAGTGGCTAAATGCAAATTATTGCGCGACTTAAAAGTAGGAGAAAAAGTCGTTGTTGATGTGGTCGGCATCCGCACCATCCGCAAAACAGAATCGCGGGAACAGCGCAATTCTCAAGAATTCAGCTTTATGTCCGGCAGCGTTTCTAGCGAGCGCCGCGTAGAATTGGTGGTGGAACAAGTAGCCTGGGAATTGCGCCAAATTCGCGATCGCGGTGGCAAAGTTGTAGTTACCGCTGGGCCTGTTGTCATCCACACCGGCGGTGGCGAACATTTAGCGCATTTGATTCGCGAAGGTTACGTACAAGCGTTGTTGGGCGGAAATGCGATCGCAGTTCACGACATGGAACAATCGAATATGGGAACCTCTTTAGGGGTTGACATGAAACGTGGCATAGCTGTGCGCGGCGGACACCGACATCACTTGAAAATAATTAACGCTGTGCGGCGTTACGGGAGTATTGCAAAAGCTGTTGAAGCAGGCCTGGTTACTAACGGTGTGATGTACGAGTGCGTCAAGCATAATATACCGTTTTCTCTTGCTGGTTCGATCCGCGATGACGGGCCACTTCCTGACACGCAAATGGATTTAGTTAAGGCTCAAGAAGAATATACTGAGCTGTTACGCGGTGCGGATATGGTGTTAATGCTGTCGTCTATGCTGCACTCAATTGGTGTGGGAAATATGACGCCGGCTGGTGTGAAGATGGTGTGTGTAGACATTAATCCGGCGGTGGTGACGAAATTGAGCGATCGGGGTTCGATCGAGTCTATTGGAGTTGTTACCGATGTGGGATTGTTCCTAAGTTTGTTAGTTAATCAATTGGATAAATTGACCAGCCGCCATCATGTAACTCAATCTGTTTAGATTTAGCTAGTCTACTCGTTACCAGGCTTTTCCTGGTAACGCAGATGCGGAGGCTCTGCCTCCACTTTTACCTATTTGGTGAATTCGCCCCTAAATCGGCTGCAACTTTGATATTCCAATAAAAAACCTCAGACCCGCAAGCCTGAGGACCGGAGTTCCTGAAAATCGTCACTTCTTACTATTGTCGCCAACCAACACCACAACATACAAGAGGGGTGTAACCCAGCACGGCAGCTTCTGGCAGACAGAGATTGCTTCGTGACTCGGAAGGCGAAAGCAATTTTTAATTCAACACTTCACGAATGCAAAACAATTCTTCTGGCCATTTCTCAGATCTGGGTTGATAATTTTTCTTTAGGATGGGCGTCTGTCCTCGATCGCAATATAAGGAGCACCGTGAGTCCCCGTATATATTTGAGTCGGGCGGTAAATGCGGTTTGCCTCTAGTTGTTCCTTCCAGTGGGCCAGCCAGCCAGCAACGCGGGCGATCGCAAAAACCGGCGTAAACAAGTCGAGCGGAATTCCCATTTTTCGGTAAACCAGACCAGAATAGAAATCTACATTTGCATAAATTCCTTTGTGACCCAATTTCTCCTCAACCACTTCTTCCAACTTGATAGCAATGTCGTAATAATCGTCGTGGCCGAAGTTCTCAAACAACTGTTCCGCTAACCTCTGAAGAATAGTTGCTCTCGGATCTTTCACCTTGTAAACTCGGTGACCGAAGCCCATGATTTTGTCCTTATTTTCAACGCTCTTCTCGACAAAAGCCCGCACATTTTCTATCGAACCAATTTGCTCCAACATATCAATCACTTCTTCATTAGCTCCCCCGTGCAGTGGCCCCGCCAAAGTGCCAACTGCTGAAGCAATCACTCCGTAAGGGTCTGTCAGCGTCGAAGCTGTTACCATTGCCGAAAATGTAGAGGCATTAATTGTATGTTCAGCGTGGAGAGTCAGACAAGTGTCAAAAATGCTAGCTAACAGCGGATCGGGTTCTTGCTCGTTGAGCATATAAAGAAAGTTAGCCGAGTAGTCCAAGTCATCCCTCGGTCGCACCGGGTCATTTCCCCGCCGCATTTGCTGGAACGCCGCTACCATTGTGGGAATCTTCGCTAGCAGACGCACTACAGCTTCCCTAATGTATGCTGGGTTAGCCAGAGCTCTGCGGGAGTAGAACAAGCCCAAGGCGGCCGCTGAAGCTTGCAGGGCGTCCATGGGATGTCCTCTTTCTGGAAAGCATTTCATCATGTCGCGGATGCGATATTTGATCCGGCGGTGATAGCGAATTTCATGCTCGAAAGCTTCTAGTTCTTCCTTTGTCGGAAGTACACCCCAGATCAATAAATATGAAGTTTCAAGAAAGGAACTTTTCAGTGCCAGTTCCTCGATGCTAATCCCGCGATATTCCAGCAACCCTTTTTGTCCATCGACGTAGCTAATGCTGGACAAGGTGGCGGGAACACCTTCTAAACCTGGTTTGAATTCGCCGACGACCATTGCGATACCGTTTTGTGTGAGTTCAATCTACATAAAAGTACATTACCAGAAACCAAGATAGTGTCGCAGTCTTGACAAATAATCATTTAATTGCGCTTGGGAAACCGAGTTTTTCAACAGACAGCCCGATCGCACCGCTGCGTATTGTCGCCCCTCAAACCCGGTTTCTCCGTCCCAGAATGCGGTTTTAAGAGGGCTGGCGCGTCCTGTTAATGTCGGGGCAGTTCGCTGTTTCTAGTGCAGCAAAAACTTGGGCGGAGTTAGCCAAAACATTTGGCTGCGGCCCACTGGGGAGCCGGTTTCCGGGAGGATTAAGCCGATGATGCCTGCTTTTTTGAGAATCAGGGCATCTTGCGATCGAGCCCAAAGCAAAGTTTCTGCCCAGTGGCCTAAGTCTGGTTGGTGGCCCACCAGGGCCAAGCTGCGGCTACCTATTTCCTGCCACTGTTTGTACCACTCCAGCCAGTTTCCGATGTCTCCTGAAGGTGCGAGGGTGGCGGATTCTTCTATTTGGGAACTCAAACCGACTGTTTGCAGGATTTTGGCGGTTTGCTGGGCCCGCAGTAGGGGACTGGTGAGAATCAGGTCAAACTGAATTTCGAGTTCGTACAGGCGTTCGGCAATTTTCCTGGTTTTACGATCGCCCTCTTTAGTCAGCGGGCGTTCTGAGTCTTTATCATATTCTTCGGGTGCGGCTGCGATACCGTGCCGGATCAGGTAAATAACCATATATCAATACTTCCAGGCATTGGGTCCCGTTTTTCTAAGATATCTCTAGGATATACTTACCTTTTGCCTATTCTACAACTGCATTGAAATCTGCCGGCGTCATCGGGTTTGCGCTTTTGTAGCGATCGCGCCCTTGTCGTTTCGCATCATATAATGCTCGATCGGCGACGGCAACGAGTTCATCCGGTGATATTTCCGCAGTGGGAATAATAGTTGCAATTCCCATGCTCACAGTCACGATCGCGCTCACATCAGATTGCTCGTGAGGAATTGCCAAATGTCGGATTGCCTGACGCATCGACTCAGCAACCGCGATCGCCCCTGCAGCATCCGTACTCGGCAAAATAGCAGCAAATTCTTCCCCCCCATAGCGCACAAACAAATCGGTAGAACGTTTAACCGCGGCTGCTGCGGCTTTGGCTACTTGCACCAAACAAGTATCCCCAGCTTGATGTCCGTAGCAATCGTTATATCGCTTGAAATAATCTACATCCAACATAATCAACGAAAGCTGTTGTTTCCCCTGCATCAGTCGGTACCATTCCGACTGCAATCGCTCATCAAAACAGCGGCGGTTTGCTACTTGTGTTAACCCATCTGTCGTAGCAATTAATCTTTCTTGTTCCGCCCGGTGTCTGAGCATCTCCTCTGCCCGTTTCCGTTCTGTAATATCAGCAAAAGTCGTCACTACTGCATAGGGTTGAGACTGATTGAGATGGAACAGCGGTTGAGAATTAATCGAAATCCAAGTCAGCGTTTTATCCGATTTGTGAATGCCCATCACCACATTCGATCGCCCCTGTCCCGTGCGTAGGGTGAGGATTGCCGGATGCTGTTGGCCCGGGAACGGTTGGCCATCCTCCCGAACGATTCGCCAGTCTAAATCTACGGATGTGCGCCCCATCATTTGCTCGGGGGTCAGTCCGAGAATTCTTTCGGCACTAGCATTACACGCAGTAATTTGTCCGTTTGCTAGCTGGAGTACGACACCTTCTGTCATGCTAGTAATCACAGAACGATACCGTTCCTCGCTTTCCTGTAATTGACTAAGGAGAATGTTTTTGGCATCAAACTCTGAAGCCAGATGCAGGCTGCTTGCCAGAAACCCGGCCATCAGTTGTAAAGTCTGGATATCTGACTCTGTAAAGGCAGAGGGTGTAGCTGAAAGCACTTTTAAGACCCCAACCCGATCGTCCTGATAGAACAAGGGAACAACCACCATTGACCGGAGACCAATGCTCTGACAGGCAGCCAGATTTACCCGTGCATCGGTTTCTGAATCCTCGCAAAGCATGATTTGGCCGGTCTCAATACATTTTCCCGATAAACTTGTCCCTACTTTGAGCCGTAATCCAACATAGGGGGAGACAATACCACTGGCTGCCCGATACACCAATTCATCCCCTTCAACTATTTCAATCACTGCTCCATCGGCGCTGGTCAAATCTTGAGTCCTCTCTGCAATCACAGCCATGACTGCATCAAGATTGGGATTGCGGATGGCGATTTCCTGTTGGGTAGCAATCACTATACCCAGACGCTGGAACTCTTGTTGTAATGCTGCTTCTGCTTGCTTGCGATCGGTGATATCCTTCATAAAGCAGTGATGCCCTATCAATCGCTCCTGCGAGTCGTAGGCCGCCAACATCACCACCTGCTTGTAAAAGATCGAGCCATCTTTCCGCATACCCCGGGCCTCAACCTCCACTCGGCCCTCGGCTAGCATTTTTTGATAAGTCGCCATCATCCTGTCGCAGTCTTCGGGATGAACTGTTTTCTGCCAATTCATACCAACCATTTCTTCAGGCTGATAACCTGCTATATTCGCGTAGGCTTGATTAACGGTGATATACCGTCCGAAAATATCCAGCCGCGAGATGCCCTCAACGGCATTAGCAAGAGCTGTACTCAATTCTCTGAGTTCTGTTTCTGCCTGGACAAGATCCGTAATGTCTTGGGATGTACCAAACAACCTAATGACTTTTCCCTCTGCATTGAGTTGGACCTGTCCTCTGGCTTCGGTATGGCGGATAGAACCATTCGGGCCCACGATTCTGAGGCGCAATAGATAAGGCTGCCCGTGAGTGAGCGCTCGTTGAACTACCAGGTGTAGCTGTTTGGCACTTTCGGGATGGTAAAGCTGCAGGTTTTCTTCATAGGTAGGTTCGCCTAGGGCGCTGGATCGTCCCACAATCTCAAAGAGTTCGGGAGACCAGGTAATTTTACCCGTAATTACGTCCCATTCCCAGTTACCGATCTGGGCAACCCGCTGGGCTTCTGACAACCGGGTTTCACTCTTTTGCAGGGCTGTTTCTGTCTGCTGGCGGTCGGTAATGTCCTTTTCGTTCACGAGTAACATCGGGTTGCCTGTTACCGGGTCGTCGGTACACCGCACGTCCATCCTATGCCAGCGAATTCCCGCCAGAGTAATCACTTGAGCCTCCGTGCTAAATACCTCACCGGACTTAAGAACTGCCATTGCTCGCTCTCCTAGCTGAGAGTCAACAAAGCGACTCACAAAAGCATTATCTGTCGCAGAGCCAGGGTGCAGCGCCTCGCCGTAACAGCGCAAGGCCGCCGGGTTTTGCAGCAGCGGCACACCTTCGAGGGTGTACAGCGAAACCATCAGCGTGGTGTGTCGGATTGCCTCGATCGATCGCAGGGTTTCTGGTTCGATTTGATGAGCGGTTTCGACCTTACCCTCGACCAGGATTGCCAAACGCCCGCCATCAATCCTGATGCCAGAGCACCGACAGCCGACAGAAACAGGCTCACCGCCCGGATAAAACGTCCACTGCTCGGACAAGGTTTGGCCTTGCTCAAACTGCTGCAGATAGCTCTGCAAGCGAATCCGAGTACACTCTGACAACATATCCCTAAAGTTGTGGCTCGCGAGTTGCTGCCGCGTGGAAGCATCCCACAGGTACAAGGATGCTTGGTTGGCCCACCGGATTTGCCAATGCTCAATATCAAATATCCAGATCGGGTTTTGCAACAAGTCAAAGGCTTTGAGGTGGACAATATCGCCGCTCAGGGAACAGGCAAACTCTGGTTGTAGACAATTTTGATGATTGATTCTGGGCGCGCTTTCTGTATGGGGATCAGTTTGATTCGGTTCTGTTTCGAGTTCCGGCGCTTGATTTTGCCCCAGCACTGGGCGGTGAGATTCCAAGTGCCGCATCCTCAACCCGATGTGCATTGCAACCTGTTGCAGGATCTCAATGTCGAGAGGTTCCCACTGACGCGGACTTCGGCATTGATGAGCAATCAACAGTCCCCAAAGCTTCCGAGATTGCTGCTGTTTGCCATCTAGCAAGATTGGCGCCACTAAATTTGCCTGAACTTGGAGGCGATCGAGCAATTCGACATCACAAGCTTGAAGAGAACCGCTGTGAGTATCAGAAATGCTGCTCGTTTGTCCCTGGCTGTAACGCTCTACCCAGGTAGCTTCACAGCAAGGAGCATAAATCTGTTTTCCTAGGATTCGCGACCACTGGGCATCAACGGATTCCGCAAATACTACGCCATCTCTATGGGATAAAAAGCGATAAATAATTACTCGATCTGTTTGCAGCAGCACCCTGGTTTCTTCTAGCGCACATTGCAAAATTGTCTCCCGATCGCCGACCTCGTTGATTTGAAGTGCAATTTCTGAAATTTTTTCTAGGATTTTCTCTAACGAGCTAGAGAAAGTCTGTTTTGTAGACATCTCCGTGTTCCTTTTTCTGTTAAGCTATTTTCTAGTATTCTACCTCGCAACAAATAAATATAATAATTTGTTTTTTCTCGTATAAATCCCTGGCTTAGGTTAGGAATAAAACCCAAGATATAGGTTTGTAATCCAGAGTTTTTTGAAGAGACGCAATTCCAGCTTTTATGTCATTTAGTCAATGGTTTAGGTGTTTCGGTATCTATTTTGCTTGTTCTCAAGCGTTTTTTTGCTGATTATTATCTAAAATATCCTGCACCCACTCTAATAAATTATGATTGATTTAGCGCATTTATAAGGAAATATCAAAAAATTAACCCTGTAGAAGTGTTATAATTTAAGAATTATTTTGTGAACTTTAGTAAACTAATACCAATTTTATGTGAAGTTGCATATAATAGAGAGATGGCGTTTATGGTGCGTTTTATGGCTCGTCTTTTAAAAAT
>NZ_JAUBQH010000137.1:0-2837 GCF_036701145.1 Microcoleus sp. Pol17C6 | reverse complement strand
GCAAACTCCAAATTCCAGTTACCACCGCGGCCAGTGCGATCGCTAGATGCCGCAATATCAGCCCCGGTTAACTCGCCTAGGCGATCGACAAAATCGCTTCCCGAACCCGCCGCAACATCGCAACCGTAAAGCACAATATCGGCTTTGTCGCTTAGCGCATTTCGCCACCCTTGCAACTGGCTTTCATATTGCGGCAAATTATCCGAATTCAGCGTTGCAGAACCTAGCTGCAAGCTGCCAGAATTGCCGTGAGAAAAAATGTGAACTTGGTCTACAGTTTCCCCAGCAGCAGAAATTGTTTGCAGTTTCCCAGTAATTTGCTCGACTCCGTTACCATTTTTATCTAAAATGATGATCTCTGCACCGGGAAGCACGCCACCCGCAAGAGTTTGATAGTCATCTAAGTCGGGATCAATGAAGACAATAGATTTAGAACCAGCATTGGGGAAAACAGATTGTGAATCCATGTTAGTGGCAAAAGTTGAACTCATTTCGCATACCCATGAGAATGTTTACTATTTGCTGGTAGATTCACCTTGAAAGCAGAAGGCTAGAGATCCAGAAGGCAGTAGGCAGAATTAAAATCTCGGTGTTCGATCCGGGAGATTAAAATTTAGGTAAAAATTTTAACTTTATCCCTAATTGAAATCCGAGACTTGTCTCCCTAATCAGCTTAAGCTGTGTAAAAATTGCGATTTTTTTAGCAATTAACAGCAGAGGATGTAATGTAAATAGTCCGGCACGGGGAACCTCTCTATATAGATTTGCCATGCACACCATTAGCCAGATAAGTAGTGCATCAAACCATTGGGAAGCCTTGGTCAGTGAAAATTAATAAAAGATTTTCGGGGGTTCCGAATTCCTGAAAATTGCTCTAGCTAGTACCTGATACATTCGCATTAGATAAAACCAGGAAAATTGCCTAAAAATTTGATTGATTTAACTTTTTCATACCTGGAAAAAATTTCAAAAAATTTGAAATTTAGTGGTTGAGAAAGCTTGCTTTATTCGGGCGCTACTTATGGCTAGCCAGCTCAGGATTGCAATAGACGGATGTGCCTCATTCTAGATGTGGGCGATCGGCAATAAACAAGATTTATTACCGATCGCTGTTGAAAAGAATCAGATCGATCGCTCCTATTCGTTGGCGTAGCCCCCGTAGGCGCGGGCGACGCTAACGTCATCCACCAAATTTCAGGAGTTTGAGAGCTTTCTTCACCACTTCTAAGCGGGCTGGCTGCTTATAGCGCACCCTATCCCAGGCAGTTAGAGTGTTAGCTGAGTGAAATCGCTAGCGGTAAGAATACCGGGGGTAATATTGTTAAGCTTCGCTAACAATTGATTGGTGTCCGTCACAGTAATCAAAGTTTGATTGTTGCTGGAAGTAATACTGAGTTGATTAAAACTCAAATCAGAATTCAACCCAATTAAATCCTCTCCCTTGCGGAAATCATTAATGATGTCGCTACCCACACTTTGATTGAGGAAAAACACATCATTTCCCGAACCTCCCGTCAATGTATCGTCCCCAACATCCCCGGAAAGGAAATCGTCCCCAGCACCACCGCTGAGAATATCATTACCTTTGCCGCCGTAAAGCGTATCGTTATCGGTGTCGCCGAACAGCACATCGTTTTCATTGCCACCCAAAAGCAAGTCGTTGCCCTCACCGCCATCGAGACTGTCGTTTTCTTTGCCGCCGTAAAGCGTGTCATTTCCCAATAAGCCAAAAATCAGGTCTGCACCTTCATTGCCAAAGGCAATATCGTTGCCATTTCCAGCATTAATTGTGTCATTTCCTAAGTTGCCTAAAATGTAGTCGTCTCCATCTTCACCGAGTAAGATATCGTCATCTTTGCCGCCAAAAATGCTGTCGTTGCCAAGGCCGCCGGCAACTGTATCATTGCCTAAATCTCCCCTCAACAAGTCGTCGCCCTCACCACCAACAACAGTGTCATTATCTTTGCCAGCGTAGATGGTATCGTTGCCAGCGTCGCCAGAGATGAAATCGCTGCCTCCATTGCCGAAGATTGAGTCGTTATCTGCACCGCCGTCAATGTTGTCATTGCCGCCCATACCGTAAAGAATATCGTTGCCGACTTGTCCGTTAATCGACTCGTTGATGCCACCGCCCATGATGAAATCGGCATCGTTACCGCCGTTGATAGTTTCTTGGACGGGGTTGGGGGTGATGGTGGCAGAGTCGAGTTGCGGGGGGTTGAGGCTATCGAGCGGGTCAGCATCCGAGGCCGGAGTTGGAGTCGGAGTCGGTTCCGGTGTCGGCGGAGTTGGAGTCGGTTCGGGCGTGGGAGTTGGCGCCGGTGCGGGTGTGGGAGTTGGCGCCGGTGCGGGCGTGGGAGTTGGCGCCGGTGCGGGCGTGGGAGTTGGCGCCGGTTCGGGCGTGGGAGTTGGCGCCGGAGTCGGTGGTGTCGGCGCCGGAGTCGGAGTCTCAGTCGGAGTAGGCGCCGGCGCGGGTGTCGGAGTAGGCGCCGGTTCGGGTGTCGGAGTTGGTGCCGGTGCGGGTGTCGGAGTAGGCGCCGGTTCGGGTGTCGGAGTAGGCGCCGGCGCGGGTGTTGGAGTAGGCGCCGGTTCGGGTGTAGGAGTAGGCGCCGGTGCGGGTGTCGGAGTAGGCGCCGGCGCGGGTGTAGGAGTAGGCGCCGGTTCGGGTGTCGGAGTAGGCGCGGGCGTGGGAGTTGGCGCCGGTTCGGGTGTCGGAGTAGGCGCGGGCGCGGGTGTCGGAGTAGGTGCCGGTGCGGGTGTGGGCGTCGGAGTAGGCACCGGGACGACACTACCTCCCAATTCAAAAGAGCCGCTGTCGACGATGGCACCTGGAATGC
>NZ_JAUBQH010000063.1:0-37924 GCF_036701145.1 Microcoleus sp. Pol17C6 | reverse complement strand
ATTTTGGTTTGTAAGGCAATTATCTACGCAGATATTGCCTTACAGATTTTTTTTTGCTCACTTTTTCAGTGCCATTGGACTATGGATGACTGTTTTTAGTCTAAACTCCAATTGTAAGCTATAGCAGAAGGAAGAAGAAGGACTAAAGTCCTTAGTACAAACATAAAAAAAGAGGCAGAGAAAATTCCCCGCCTCCAATCTGCAATGACTGTTAACCTAAAAGTTAGATTAGCCAGCCAATACTTTTTAGTAGCCTCTGGTGTTAGGCTTGTGGACGATGAAGCTCAGCACTTGGCACTGCTTCACGTTGTCAAAACCCATGACGCGGATGTAGCAACCAGGATTATCTTGACGGCAAGCTTGAACTTCTGTCATGATTTCTTGGACGCTGCGAGCACCAAACAAAGGCAACTTCCACAGAGTCCAATAGCGCATTTCAGCGGCAGAGGTTTCGTTGAATTCTACGCCGGGAATGTAGCCTTGATCCAGGATGTACTGGAGTTGCTTGGCAATTTGCGCGTCTGTCAGCGGGGGCAAATAGGACAGAGTTTCGTAACGACGCTCTTTAGGTAAAGTCTTCATTTTTTGTATCTCTAAGGTGTGTGTTCGATCGCACTTGTCGATCGATTAACTCGACAAATTATCCAGATTCGGTTCAGAATCTATTGATGTTTCAGGATTACTGCTAGGAACAGACCAATTAAGTTGCGTAGTTCGCTCTAAATGCTGGCGTCTGTGTTCCATATTCGCCTGTTGAATGCCAGTACAAACCATTTCTGGCAAATATTCTGTCACATCGTGAGCCAGATACTCTCGCACAGTCATGATCCGAAATCCTAAATCTTGATTTTCCAAAAGCAACTCTTGAATGTAGGCTTCTCCATCTTGGATTTTGGCCTTCGTGGAAAAATCATTCAACCAGATTGCCAGAGGAGGATTGGTTTCGCTCAACTGAGCGACCACCATCCGCACGGATTGATAGGTTAGGTAACTTGCCAGCACCTTAGCGGTGTCTTTCGCAACTTGTTTGAGATCCATTTTGACCCCAGCCCCCTCAAATTTTAGATTTTGGATTTTAGATTTTGGATGCAAACTTACTTGTAAATCTTCTTCAAAGATAAAGACTTCCTAGCAAGTTTGCGACCTAAAACCTAAAATCTCCAACCAAAAATCCTTAAAGGGTATCCATTGCCTCGAACTCAAACTTGATTTCTTTCCAGAGTTCGCAAGCAACAGCCAGTTCAGGAGACCATTTGCAAGCTTCGCGGATCACGTCGCCGCCTTCGCGCATCAAGTTGCGGCCTTCGTTACGAGCTTGGACGCAAGCTTCCAAAGCAACGCGGTTAGCAGTTGCACCAGGTGCGTTGCCCCAAGGGTGGCCCAAGGTGCCGCCGCCGAACTGCAAGCAGGAGTCGTCGCCGAAGATTTCCACCAAAGCCGGCATGTGCCAGATGTGGATACCACCAGAAGCAACCGGCATGACACCGGGCATGGAGGCCCAATCTTGGGTGAAGTAAATACCGCGGCTGCGGTCTTCTTCGATGTGGTCTTCGCGCATCAAGTCTACGAAGCCCATCGTGATGCCTTTTTCGCCTTCGAGTTTACCCACAACTGTACCGGAGTGCAGGTGGTCGCCACCGGACATCCGCAAGCACTTGGCAAGCACGCGGAAGTGGATACCGTGGTTTTTCTGACGGTCGATAACTGCGTGCATGGCGCGGTGAATGTGCAGCAAAATACCGTTGCGGCGGCACCATTTAGCCAAGGTTGTGTTAGCAGTGAAACCACCGGTCAGGTAGTCGTGCATGATGATGGGGGTTTTGATTTCCTTAGCGAACTCAGCCCGCTCCATCATTTCTTCGCAGGTGGGGGCAGTTACGTTGAGGTAGTGACCCTTGACTTCGCCGGTTTCTGCTTGGGCTTTTTCAATAGCTTCTTGAACGAACAGGAAGCGATCGCGCCAGCGCATGAACGGTTGCGAGTTGATGTTTTCGTCGTCTTTGGTGAAGTCCAAACCGCCGCGCAGAACTTCGTAAACGGCACGGCCGTAGTTCTTAGCAGACAGACCCAATTTGGGCTTAATTGTACAACCCAGCAAAGGACGGCCGTACTTGTTCAATTTGTCCCGCTCAACGGTAATACCGTGAGGAGGGCCTTGGAAGGTTTTCAGGTAAGCAATGGGAATCCGCAAGTCTTCCAACCGCAGAGCGCGCAGAGCTTTGAAACCGAACACGTTACCAACCAAAGAGGTCAGCAAGTTGGTGACGGAACCTTCTTCAAACAAATCCAAAGGATAAGCAATGAAGCAGATGTATTGGTTGTCTTCACCGGGAACTGGCTCGATGTCGTAGCAGCGACCTTTGTAGCGGTCGAGGTCGGTCAGGAGGTCAGTCCACACAGTTGTCCATGTACCTGTGGAAGATTCAGCAGCTACAGCAGCGCCGGCTTCTTCAGGGGGTACTCCCGGCTGCGGTGTTACCCGGAAAGCCGCCAAAACATCTGTATCCTTTGGGGTGTAGTCCGGCGTGTAATACGTTAGTTTATAGTCTTGAACTCCGGCTTTATACCCAGCCTTTGATTGAGTTTGGGTTTGCGCGTAAGCCATATCTCGCTTCCTAGTATTCGCTTAATTTTTTTGCCCGATCGCAGGCTGTTAAAAATATATCAACAAAGTGTCACTCTCAAATTTTAATATTCTTTTAATCATCATAAGTATTATTTATTTTGCTTTACATTAGGCAAATATTTGTAACATATCTTATGAAATGCCAGCGGCGAAGGATGCAGGAGGAAAGGCTGGGGATCGCAGAGTGGGGAGGAATTTTGAGAGACCGAAAGATATGGTGCAGCAAGCGGAACAGCGGATTAATACGGTTTATGTAAAGAATTTAATACTTAAAAATCAGAATTGGTAATGGGTAATGAGCCCGGGGGAAGTAGTTAGAAATACCTAAAGTTGTGGTTAGTAGTTGAGATCGATCTCAACTGCGATCCAGTATGCAATCTAAAATCCCAAATCCCAAATCTAAAATCTAAAATCCCGTGACTTCCAGACCGCCAACTCAAAAATCGACAGCATAGCACATAATATGGACAGGACTTGTGCTCTCAAACCAAATCCGTCGTTACAGCCATTTAACCTCGCTGAAAACCGGGTTTCTGCGTTAGCTGCGCGTAAGTCTACTATGGATATTTAGCCCCATTTTTACTCTGGTTGTGCCTCACCCCCCTTCAAAAGCCGTTCACTGCATCAATCCAGATTGCCCAAGGCCCTACCCTCAGACTTGGGGCAACAATTTTTGTCATAGTTGCGGGGCTCCGCTGCGGCTAAAAAATCGCTATGTGCCTCTAGAAAGCCTCGGTTCCGGTGGCTTTGCAGCAATTTTCACAGTCTGGGACACAGAAACTGAAACCGAGCGCGTCCTGAAAGTGTTGCTCGAAACTTCCGCGAAAGCCCTGAAACTGTTCGAGCAAGAAGCTTGGGTTTTGGCACTTTTGCGGCACCCGGGCGTCCCGAGAGTCGAGCCTGACGGTTATTTTCACGTCCAAACGCAAAATTTTGCAGGCGGGGATGGAAATCCTGCGGCGAAGCGGCTGCCTTGTTTGGTAATGGAAAAGATTCACGGCAAAACTTTAGAAGAGGTTCTCGACGAGCACCCTCAAGGATGTCCGCAGGAATGGGTGTTTAGTTGGCTGAGTCAAGCTGTGGAAATTTTAGAGGAGTTGCACAGGTGTCAGATTATTCACCGCGACATTAAACCCTCAAATTTGATGCTGCGAGACCCGGAATCGCCCCAAGTTTTGCTAAGCAAGGGTTTGGGCGGACTACAATTGGTGACGATCGACTTTGGGGGAGTTAAACAGATGGGCGGTGTCGAATCCGTGGGGAAAGATTCTCGGAGTTCGACGCGGTTGATTTCGCCTGGGTACAGTCCCCCTGAACAAATTGTCGGCGGCGGTGTGGTGCCGGCAACGGATTTTTATGCCCTGGGGCGGACTTGCATTCATTTGCTGACGGGGAAGTATCCGGCGGAAATTGAAGATCCGATGACGGGTGAGTTGCGGTGGCGCCACATTGTATCTGTGAGTCCGGCTTTGGCGAATTTGTTGGACGATATGGTGCGATCGAACGTGCAGCAGCGTCCGGCGACGGCTGGCGATGTTCGGGCGCGTTTGCAGGAGATTTATGCTAGGAGTAAGGGCAAAATCGCGATCGCCCCTGCGGGTCAAGCTATTTTAGAATTCTGTCGGCAAGTAGTGGTGGCGGGGGCGCAAAAAACTGTCAGCCTGACTGGTGTTGTGTTCGGCGCGATCGCCCAAATCGTGGTAGCTTCTCTGGATACGGGCTGGGAAATGGTGCTCGGTGGCGTTGGTGGAACTGCCGGGGCCATCGGCGGTTTGGTTTTGGGTTATGCTTCGCCTCTAGGCCCGGAAATTGCCAGTTTTCTGAATGAAGGTTTGCAGCAATTAATGCCTAACATGACTTTCGCTGTCGGGCCGGAAGTGCTGCTGTTTGGGTTTGCGGGGTTCGGAACTGCGATCGGTTTGACGGATGCGGGGAGTTTTCGCCAGCAAAAACAGTATTGGCTGTCGGGATTGATGGGAGCTCAGGGTTATTTGTTGGCTGGTTTGTGCTGGATGGAAGCAACAGCTTCTAGCGGTGTGCAGGGGGTTATTTTGGGAGCTTTTGCGATCGCCTCTTTGACTGTGGGAATGGGTTTGCGGAGCCATCAATTAGTTCACGCTTTGGTTGTGGCTGTTTTCTCTACGGGAATGTTTCTGTTGCTGAATGCTTGGAACATTTTTCCGGGGAGTTTCTTTGGGATTTTGTCACTGTCTAACGTTACCTTCGGCTGGCTGCAAGTTTGGGGCTCAATTGTGTTTTTTGGTTTGTTGGGAAGTGCGATCGGGCTTTGTTTGGGAGTTAGTCATTATTTAGTTGTGCCCGTTCTCAGGTGGTTGGGATGGCGGTAGGAATTAACACCAAATCACTATGCTAATCGAGTCGTTATCAATTAAGTCTGTCTCAAGATTTTCAATGGTTGGTGCTCTGGCGATCGCCCTTGTCCTCAGCAGCCCCAATCTAGCCAAAGCCGAATCGCGAGAACAAGCCGTCGATCGATTGACCGATTTCTTATTCTACAGGGTTAATCCTCAGTTAAACAATCGCAAACTCCAAGCGGGCGATCGCGAATATAGCAATCAATGGCGGAGATTGCGCGAAGCGATCGATCCGCGAGTCAAGTCGGTACAAGAAGTCTGCTTTAGGCCCGCCCCAGGAGATACAGGATGGGAATTCACGACAATTAACGGCGAAACCTACGAGCAAACCTACGATTTACTTGCAGATACAATTTTTTACAGCCGCCATCCTCAACGAACCGGACAGCCAGTTCCCAAAAGCGATCGGATCGGCATTAGTGAATGGTCAGCAATTCGACGCGAAATGTATATTTCCAATTGTGGACTGTGAGACTCGATCGCCTTACACCGCAGCATTGATCGAAGATAATTCCTAGAGGTCATTTCTACACCACTCTGTAAAAAGAAAGGTTTTAAACCGATGAGTATGAAAAGTTGGATATGCGATCGCACTCTTGTTACAACCAGAATTATTGCAGCCTGGCTTGGACTAATCGCCATTGGATATACAAGTTTTGCCGGTGCTGCCCCACAGCAACAAATTTCCAGCATAAATAGTGCAAAAATCGATACAGCCAGTCAAAAAAAAATCCTCAATAATCCCGAAGAAAATTCAACAATCGTTGCTTTAAGTGAAAAGGTTCAAGTCAGTCTTGAAAATTCTGTAAATTCCAATAAAAAAATACCTCTTCAACAAGGTATGTCATACGAAGAGGCGCGTCAAATCCTGATTCAACAACGGTGGCAGCCAAGCTTACAGGGTCAACCCAACCTCAGAGATCGTTCGGTTAAAGAGCTATTTGATTTAGGATATCCAGAGATTAAGGATTGTTCTGGTACAGGAGAGGGGCCTTGTCGTTTTGAGTTTATCAATCAACAAGGAGAACTGCTAGTTATCGTCGCTACGACAAGAGGTTCTGAAAATACAAAACGTTTTGTGAGGAATTGGTGGATTGAGAAAAAGACAGATAGCCATCAACAAAAATCGTCATCAAACATAATTGAAGAAGGTCGTTATTGGTTGGGAGGTACGGATCAGGGTTTAGAGGTAAAGGGAAAACAATATCGATATTATGACGAGTCTAATATCGAGCGACCGTGGCAACCTCTCTCTGAGTTACAATATATCACAAAAGGCGTTGTGTTTGATGGGAGAAATTATTGGTGCTTATCTACTCTCGCACCTAAAACAGGAGGAGTTTCTTGTTCTAAAAATGGATGGGAATAGAAGATTTATCACCAGCAATATCGGGGAGATTGATAATTTTTATAGGGTTTAATGGTGTTAATTAAATCACTTTCAATTAAGTCAAAATCGCAGTTTTTATGGGTGTGTGCGTTAGCTATAGCCCTTGTACTCGGTGGTTCCAATCTAGACAGTTCTACAGCGCGCGATTATGAATCACGCACTCAAGCTGTGGATAGGTTTACGGATTGGTTTTTTTATAGAGTGAATCCTCAATTAGGAGGCCGCAAATTGCGTTCTGACGATTCTTCTGCCTACATCCGCGAATGGAATGCTATTCGTAATACAGTGGATCGAGAAATGATTACTACACAAGGAGATTGCGTCGGTGATGCTTTCTGGGACTTCGATTATCGTTCTCATGGGCGATCGCTCGATCGGATTGCAGATACAATTTGGGATATCCGCGATCCATCGGGTGACAAAACTCGTGCAGTAAGGATTCAGGTCACTGAACTCCTTGCTGGGCAAAGACTTTAGATCTGGAGCTTGATGCTAAATAAATCTCTATTCTCAATAAAAGACAAAAAATGACAGTTTTTCGTCCTTTATTGACAATCAACCACGAAAGGCAAAAACCCTTATTTTGCCCTACAACCCTTGCCAGACAAGCGTTGGAGCCGCAAGTTTTTAGACCTGAATCCTTACCTCGTGCAGATGTTTCTAAACAAGAATGGCAGAAGCTTCGTAATTCAATAATTAGAGAGCATTATTGCTATTAATGTGCAACAATTGTCAACCAAAATTAAACAATAAAGAACCACAGCGCTCTCAGTTACCAATATTGTTAAAACATAGATATAATATGTACCCTGAATTGTACGATCGCTCAGTTAAGTTTAACTTTAGTTGGTGAAGTCCCAGGAAATCCAGCAATAGGAACCAGAAAATGTATTCTGTTCAAAAATGTTGGTTTTGCCGTAGCTGGACGAGAAGGCAGGTATGATTGTGTAGAAAGTCCCGCAGGAGAAGAACCTTGACTTGGCTTAATTATCCAGGAAAATTTGGGTTGAGAAGGGGACTTGAAAAATCAGGGGTTAATTCTTTTGCCCGCAGAGGGAATGCAAAGTTATTTTCGCGTATACAATTTATCTAATTTTCTCATCTTACTCTTAGTTCGCCTCTGCTGGAAGGAAAGTTGGACTATTAAGTGATTTCAATGGCAGAATGATCGATAATATAATCTGCGATCGCCCGGATTTGATATCATAAGTAATACCCAGAAAAAATATTATATTTTTGCACTAAAATGTCAGTCACTACTCATCAATTAATTCAGTGGAAACAACAAGGGCGGTCAATTGTTGCCCTGACAGCTTATGATTATGCGATCGCCCAACTCATCGATCAAGCAGGCGTAGATATCATCCTAGTCGGCGATTCCCTCGCCATGACAGTCTTAGGCTACGAGACAACCCTACCCATAACCCTCGATGAAATGCTGCACCACGCTAAAGCAGTGCGCCGTGGAGTTAAACAAGCATTAATTGTTGTAGATTTGCCGTTTTTGACTTACCAAGAAAGTCCCCAGCAAGCCATGCACTCGGCCGGGAGAGCTTTGAAAGAAACTGGCGCTCAAGCTGTAAAATTGGAAGGTGGATATCCAGCAATGGCTGCCACAGTTTCGCAGCTAACATCCGCCGGAATTCCAGTGATGGGGCACGTTGGTTTAACTCCGCAGTCGGTACACCAACTCGGCTACAAAAAACAAGGAAAAACAGCCGAAGCAGCCGATCGCATCATAGCAGAGTCGATCGCGCTTCAAGAAGCAGGTGCCTTTGCGATCGTCTTAGAACACATTCCCGCCGACTTAGCCGCTCAAATTACCCAAAAACTAACTATTCCCACCATTGGTATCGGCGCCGGGCCGCACTGCGACGGCCAAGTTTTAGTTACTTCCGATTTGTTGGGACTTTCGGAAAAACAGCCGCCTTTTGCTAAAGCTTACGCCAATTTGCGAGAAACAATTACCCAAGCTGTCACAGATTATTCCCTCGAAGTTAGAGAAGGCAAATTTCCAGAATA
Source organism: Microcoleus sp. Pol17C6 (assembly GCF_036701145.1). NCBI lineage: Bacteria > Bacillati > Cyanobacteriota > Cyanophyceae > Oscillatoriales > Microcoleaceae > Microcoleus > Microcoleus sp. Pol17C6. The sequence goes on along the minus strand of NZ_JAUBQH010000063.1, from coordinate 29,511 downwards.
GGTTCTTAGTGAGGGCTTGAGCCCTTAAAAAGGAAGACTAAAATCCTCACTACAAACCTAATTTACACTTTCGGCTGACCCTCTTCCTCTTTATCCTTCTCAACAGCTTCATCCTCAGATTGACCAACCCCTTCCTTAAAACTCCGCAGCGTTTTGCCCAAAGCATTTCCCAACTCAGGAATCTTCTTGGGGCCGAAAATTAGTATAGCCACCACCGCAACAATGCCCATTTCAGGCAATCCCAGACCAAACATACAAAATCTCCTGTAAAACTTGCTCGATCGTAAGTCAATCTACTGATATTGTTAAAGTATCTACCTTTTTTCCTGCATCTTGCAACAGTAGAATCAAGTTTTATTAAGCTATCCCCCGATAAATACGAATGTTAGAAATATCCCAGCCTTCTCTGCGCGACCAACAGCACCATCTCATCCGCGATTTAGCAGACCGGATGGAAGCAGTATGGCACCGCTATCTAGACCTCGAACCCTACCACCTGCCCGCTGAGTTGGGATATGTAGAAGGCCGCTTGGAAGGAGAAAAACTGATCATTGAAAACCGCTGCTATCAAACGCCCCAGTTCCGCAAAATACACCTCGAACTCGCTAAAGTCGGGCCGTTGCTTGACATTCTGCACTGCGTGATGTTTCCCAGACCGAATTATGCTTTGCCGATGTTCGGTACGGATATCGTAGCAGGCAAAGGCCAAGTTAGCGCCGCGATCGCAGACCTTTCTCCCCTCAATCCCGATCGAACTTTGTCGGAAACCTACCGAACCCAACTGGCAATATTGCCGATCGATCAATTTTCTTGTCCCCGCCAAATTCCCGAATGGGGGGATATTTTCTCAGAATTTTGCCTGTTTGTGCGGCCCGAGTCGATCGAAGAAAACAGTCGGTTTTTGGATATTGTTGAATCCTACGTTGAAATTCACTGCAAACAGGCAGTCGCTTCCGAACCAGTCTCTGCCGCAGAAGCATCGAAAATTCTAGACGCTCAAATTTACTACTGCACCCAGCAGCAGCAAAACGACAAAACCCGCCGCGTACTCGAAAAAGCTTTCGGTCAAGATTGGGCCGAACATTATATGACCGAAGTGCTTTTTGATATCCCTAAATAGCTTAAATGTGTTTACAATACTTAATAGTAGGTGGGCAAAACTTAATTAGGAAATCACCTACTTTATAAGTAATGGGAAAGGAATCACGGGTCAAGGATAAATCATTTTTAAAACCCCCAGGGCGAGGACTCATCGGTTTAGCGATCGCCGCCACTCTCATTACCACAGGAGTCGGTTTTTGGCAAGTATCTCAACTTAAAAAAGCCGAAGAGTTAAAGGCGGCGGCGGCAGCGGCGGCGGCAACTTCCGTCGCCACCCGCAACAGTGTTACCGCTTTGGGTAGGTTGACTCCGCAGGGGGAAGTTATCAAATTGTCGGCCCCTTCGGCGTCGGAGGGAGCAAGAATTGAACAGTTGCAGGTGGAAGAGGGCGATCGAGTCAGTCAAGGACAAATCATAGCAGTTCTCGATACGCGCGATCGACTCCAAGCAATCCTGCAACAAGCCGACAAAGAAGTCAAAGTCAAACAAGCAGAATTAGCGAAAATTCAAGCAGGCGCAAAAACAGGCGTTGTCGGCGCTCAAAAAGCAGAAGTTGCCAAGTTTGAAGCACAAGTGCAAAGAGAAACCGAAGGCGAAGCAGCCAATATCGCCCGCTTAGAAGCTCAACTGCGAAGAGAAACCGAAGCCGAACAAGCTAACGTCGCCAAATTTGAGGCACAACTCCAAAGAGAAACCGAAGCCGAACAAGCTAATCTTGCCAAATTTGAGGCACAACTCGAAAGAGAAACAGAGGTGCAGCAGTCCAAATTGGCTAGGCTAGAAGCTCAATTGCGCGGCGAAATTGCGTCTCAAAACGCTACAGTCGATCGGCTAAAAGCCGAATTAACCAACGCCGAAGCCGAGGAACAACGCAATAAAGAACTCTCCCAAACAGGCGCAATTTCTGCTTCCGCCTACGACACCAAACGCTTAGCAGCAGAGACGGCTCGCCAGAGAGTAAAAGAAGCGCAAGCTATATTAGAAAAAACAGTGCAAACACTGCAAGAGCAAATAGTCGAAACCAAAGCAACAATCAAACAAACAGTAGAAACAGGCAAGCAGGAAATCAATCAATCCCGAGCCAATCTCCGACGCAAGTTAGAAACAGGCAGGCAGGAAATTAACCAAGCCAGAGCAACCTTAAATCAAAAGATAGAAACTGGTAGAGAACAAATCAATCAAGCCGAAGCAATACTAAAACAAAAAGCAGAAACTGGCCAAGAACAAATCAATCAAGCCAAAGCAAATCTAGACCAAATTGCCGAAGTACGTCCCGAAGACGTGCAAGCCGCCCAAGCCGCCGTCGAAAGTGCGATCGCCTCCAAACAAAAAGCTCAAGTAGACTTAAACTTAAGTTACGTCAAAGCACCCGTATCCGGCTACATCCTCAAAGTTCACAGCCGACAAGGAGAAGCTGTCAACACTCAAGATGGCATCGTAGAACTAGGCGGCACCGATCAAATGTACGCCGTAGCAGAAGTTTACGAAACCGACATCGCCAAAGTGCGAAACGGCCAGCGCGCAACAGTCACCAGCCCGGTTTTTGCAGGCACTGTGGAAGGAAAAGTCGATCGCATCGGCAAACAAATCAGCAAAAAAGATGTCCTTAATACAGACCCCGCCGCCGACACCGACGCGAGAGTTATCGAAGTTAGAATTCGCCTCGATCCGGAATCGAGCAAGAAAGTTGCAACCCTAACAAACTTGCAGGTTGAAGTCAAAATAAATATCTAAATTTTACGTTGAGACAACTTACGGATGGGGACTCAATCAACCGGGTATTTTACCGATATTAAGGGTTTGAATCAAATATAAGGGGAAAAAAACAGATTTCTCAACACCCGTGCTTAAGTCGTAAAATTATTCCCTCCTAAACCTAAAATCTAAACTCTAAAATAGACTCTTATGGCAAAAATACCACTAGCTTGGGCACAATTAACCCGCGAAAGAATGCGCTTAGTAATCGCGCTAGCAGGCATTGGATTTGCTGACTTGCTAATGTTTATGCAGTTTGGATTTAGAGACGCGCTATTTGAAAGCTCCATCACCTTTCACTCGAAATTAAAAGGAGATATTTTTATCAGCAGCACCCAGTCTACGGCTTTAATAGCCATGAAAAGTTTTCCCCAGCGTCGCTTGTATCAAGCTTTGAGTTTTAACGGCGTTACAGCAATTAGTCCCGTATATTTAGGCTTTGGATTGTGGAAAAACCCCGACCCCAACCAGCGCAATACTCGCCAATTGATGGTAATCGGTTTTGACCCTGCTCATCCCATCTTTGATCTGCCTGAAATCCAAAATAATTTGGACAAAATCAAAATTTCGGATGTGGTTTTATTTGACCAAGCTTCTCGGCCGGAGTTTGGGCCGGTAGCAGAATATTTCAAACAGGGAAAAGTTGTTGAAACTGAAGTTGACAATCGCCGCGTTAGGGTAGATGGTTTATTTACTATAGGGGCCTCTTTCGGTGCCGACGGAAATCTTGTCACCAGCGATTTGAACTTTATGCGGATTTTTTCGACGCGGAGAACAAGAGGTTTAATCGATATAGGTATTGTTCACTTGCAGCCGGGAACAGATGTTAAGGCTGTTGTTGATAAAATGAGGGCAACTTTGCCGAACGATGTGAGAATTTCTACTAAAGAAGAGTTTGTAGATTTTGAAAAAAAATATTGGCAGGAAAGTACCTCCATCGGATTTGTTTTCACACTCGGCGCGGCAATGGGATTTATCGTTGGGATAGTGATTGTTTATCAAATTCTTTATACTGATGTTACCGACCACTTGCCGGAATACGCGACGCTGAAGGCGATGGGATATAAGGATATTTACTTTTTGGGTGTGGTGTTTCAAGAGGCTTTGATTTTGGCAATTCTTGGCTATTTGCCAGGGTTTGGAGTTTCTTTGGTGCTGTACAATTTAGGGAGAAGTGCTACGAGTTTGCCGATGTATATGACTTTGGCGAAAGCTATGACTGTTTTTATTATGACAGTTGTAATGTGTTCTGTGTCCGGCGCGATCGCAGTTAGGAAGTTGCAGGCGGCTGACCCGGCGGATATTTTTTAAGGAAGGAAGAAGGAAGTTCGGCAACGGATTCTGTAACGGATGTAAGGGATGTCAGGAAGAAGGAAGAAGGAATTACCAATTACCAAGTACAAATTACGAATGAATACTTTACCAGTTGTCTCGATTCAAAATCTCAATCATTCCTTCGGCGAAGGACAACTTCGCAAACAGACATTATTTGACATCAACCTCGAAATTTATCCGGGCGAAATCGTGCTGATGACTGGTCCTTCTGGGTCGGGTAAAACAACATTGTTAACCTTGATAGGAGCTTTGCGATCGATCCAAGAAGGTAGTCTTAAAATTCTTGGCCAAGAATTGCGGGGAACGCCGAAAAACAAATTAGTTAAAATCCGCCGCGACATCGGCTATATTTTCCAAGCTCACAATTTGCTCAAATGCTTGACAGCTAGGCAAAATGTGCAAATGTCTTTAGAACTGCACAGTCATCTTTCTCCCCAAGAAACTAATGATAAAATAGAGGGAATGCTGGAAGCTGTAGGCTTGGGAGAAAGAATAGATTATTACCCAGACAGTCTTTCTGGTGGTCAGAAACAAAGAGTTGCGATCGCCCGCGCATTAGTCAGCCAGCCGAAATTAGTATTAGCAGACGAACCCACAGCAGCACTAGACAGTAAATCAGGTAGAGATGTGGTAGAAATTATGCGAGGTTTGGCCAAAGAACAGCACTGCACTATTTTGCTTGTCACCCACGACAACCGCATTTTAGATATAGCCGATCGCATTATTCACATGGAAGACGGCTACCTCGCACAAGACACATCAACAACGGTGGCAACCGGCGTTCTTTCGGGAAAATAATATTAATCCACCTACACTTATTTCCGAGAAACGGGACGCTTTCCTCCTACCTTAGCAGGACTTTTTGTCCCACTTTTTGCTGGACTTTTAGAACTACTTTTGCCACTTTTTTGACCCTTAGATCCGGCCAATTGGCTATCATTGGCATTTGCAGGTCTGCCGGCAGGCGTTCTAGTAGTCCTAAAGGTAACATTCACCCCTTCATTTGACTGTTCCAGCACCAACATCGGCGTCGGCTTGGCTTTTTGATCCCACTCAATATGAACGATGCGACCTTGAATTGTTGGCTGCCAACTGTCGTGATCGTCTGAAGGACTCAGATAAGTTTCCAAACAGTCAATAATTTGATTAATTGTCGCTGATGTTGCCTGAGTCGGCAGTTTCATCAACTTAATTTGAATCCGAAACAGCACGCGTTTTTCTATTTTTATTGCCGGATCGCCAGTTTCGTATTCGATATCAAACATCGAATCCACTTGCCGGCCGCTGCCCGCATTCCCATTTTTATCTCCCACTGCCCCCTGAGTCGGACGCAGGGCAATACTAATTTTTTCTTTAACTTTTACCTTGATCTGGTTCACAATGGCAAAGTGAAAGACCTCTTCCGCCATCCGCATTCTCAGGTAGTCTAAATTAAAGTCTCGCGAGTGGATAAGGTCGGGATTCTTTTCCATCTTTAACATGGTTTCCAGAGCCATTTTATATTTTTTCTGGAGTTCTCGATTTCTAAACTCCTCAAATTTGAGCTTTTTACTCAAATCGTCGAGTTTTAGCTTGGTAAACACCGCTAAACCGATAAGCAATAACAACAGTAATCCTGACCCTCCCATTAAGAGTTGGTCTGAGGACGGATCTCCGGGTTTAGCCTTTTTAGGTTTGGGAGAGGCTACTGCCAACCTTGGTTCTACAAGGATTATTTGGGTTGACATGGGCTTTTAAAGGGTAAAATTTGACGCTATATTTATACAGGACTCCAGAGTAGAGCTGGTAGTGCAACTGGATCAACCAACATTGACATCATTCCACCATCATCTTGGTACAACTGGATTTCTGCAACTGGAGCACGCACCCTCTAATTAATACTTTATCTTTAACTGCAAGCAGGTTTCCGAAATATCGGAAAATCCCGCGCTGGCACTGGCCAATAGAAATGGTGAATTGTCTGTAATATATTATACCAATACATCTAAAAAAAATGTTTGTTCGGCGGTCTCCGTTTCTAGAAAAATAAAAAGAAATACACATAAATTAATAGTAACTCTGGGAGCGAGCAGCGGAAAACATCAAGCAGAACAGTCGATCGCCCGGACGATCAGGGGGCGGACGTTGGAGAGTGATAATTCCTACTGTTGGCTGACTCCCGCCGTGCCAGCCCACCGGGCGGCTTGCTGTGAAAGTCGAGCTGTGGTGCGATCGAACAACGTCTCCTTAGCTAAGATTACAGCTAATACCACCATTATTCGATCGTGACCTACGAACCCCTGCACCACAAATATCGCCCTCAGACATTTGCCGAATTAGTCGGTCAAGAGGCGATCGCCCAAACCCTCACCAGCGCCATCCTACAAGAGCGCATAGCACCAGCATATCTATTCACCGGCCCCAGAGGCACCGGTAAAACCTCTAGTGCCAGAATTTTCGCCAAATCTCTCAACTGTATTTCTACGGTTGCCCCCACCCCCACACCCTGTGGCAAATGCAACGTTTGCCAAGAAATTGCCCGAGGTTCCACACTAGATGTCATCGAAATTGACGCCGCCAGCAACACCGGAGTAGATAACATTCGGGATTTAATCGAAAGAGCTCAATTTGCTCCCGTACAATGCCGCTATAAAGTATATGTAATCGACGAAGTTCATATGCTCAGTACCCAGGCATTTAACGCCTTATTAAAAACCCTAGAAGAACCGCCAGATCGCGTTGTATTCGTCCTCGCCACAACCGACCCACAAAGAGTATTACCAACTATTATTTCTCGTTGCCAAAAGTTTGACTTTCGTCGCATCCCCCTCGAAGCAATGATTGCCCATTTGCACAAAATTGCCAAATTAGAAAATATCAATATTGCCAGCGATGCAGTACAAATGGTTGCTCAAATCGCCCAAGGTGGTCTGCGAGATGCCGAAAGTTTGCTCGACCAACTAAGCTTATTTCAGGGTGAAGTAACAGTCGAAAAAGTTTGGGATTTAGTCGGTGCAGTCCCCGAAAATGATTTAATGGATTTGCTGCAAGCTATTGATACAGATAACGCTACAGCATTAATAGACATGACCCGCCATCTCATGGATCGCGGTCGGGAACCGCTAATCGTGCTGCAAAGTCTCGCGAGTTTTTACCGAGATTTGCTAATAGCCAAAGCTGCACCAAAGCGGTCAGATTTAGTAGCTTTAACATCGGCCACTTGGGAAAAACTGGGGGATTTTGCCCGCAGTTGGGATGCGGAGTTGATTTTGGCAGGTCAGAAACATTTGCAAACCCACGAAGTGCAAATTAAAAACACTACTCAGCCGCGTTTGTGGCTGGAAGTAACGCTGTTGGGATTGTTGCCTTCAGCAATTAGAACTCAGCAGCAAACAACAGCCGAACCAGCGAAAAATATTGCTCCACCACCACAAAATTACCCCCCCCAACCCAGGGCGGGCACGGGGGCACCGCCCCTACAATCGGGGGGGAGTCAGACATCTCATATTGAACAATCTTCAGTTCCCAATTCGCAGAATCCTCCGCCTCAGTCGCAGCCTGTGGCTAATCGAACAGAAAGCACACCTCCTGCAGCGATTCCCGCACCTGTACCAACTGCTGAAACTAATCAAACAAATTATTCCTCGACTAATTCAGCCGATGAAATCGATTTAAATCGAGTGTGGGAACAGGTACTTGACCGCGTGCGGCCGCATGGCACTCAATCGCTGCTTCGCCAACATGGACAGCTAGTAATTTTTAGCAATAATACTGCTCATGTTAAGATTAGTTCCCAGCCGTTGCTCAATATGGTTAAAGACAAAGTAGCTAATATTGAAGAAGCTTTTTTGCAAATTTTTAACCGTCGAGTAACAGTAAAAGTGGGCTTGACAAATCCCGCTGAAACTAATAGTTCCCGCGCCAAGGATTTGCCTACTTCTAACGGACGTGTTGGCGAAAATCCTAGGAATTCTCATCCTGTGAGTGATGCGGGCCAACAGGTGCAGAAATCGGCGGGTTCTGAGATTACAGATGATTTTTTGGGGAATGGTGGAGAACAAAAGCACCCGCCAGCGCCTGAAAATACCGCCGTTAATGTGCCGGCAATTTCCGAATCGCGATCGCCCACAAACGGTTCTACAGACTCTCAAAATGACTTTAAAGCTCAGGCTATAGCGGTGCGTGATGACGCTCAATATGTCGCGAATACGGCTAGGAAATTGGCTGATATGTTTGACGGGGAAGTAGTCGATTTGTCGGATGACTTGGAGATTTGGGAGTCGGAAACTTTTAGATTGGAATCTGAACCGGATTTTTCCGAGTTGTCTTCTGAGTTAGGTGAGGATGATTTTATAGATTGGTAATGTAGATCACTAAAAAAACCGAGAAACCCGGTTTTTTTAGTAGGGGCGCTGCTAAGAGTGGCCGCCCTTCCAGGTTTCTTAATACCCTAAAAGTTTTAGGTTGAATTATAGTCACCTAGTGATTGTGAATATCTACTTTTAAGCTGACTCTGGCTTGGGTAGGGAAGACGGAAGTACCAACAACTCAGCCGTCGATCGCTTCTCGACCATTTCCTTAGTAATCGTACACCGGGCAACATCCTTGCGCGACGGCAACTCGTACATCACATCCAACATCAATTCTTCGACAATTCCCCGCAGCGCCCGCGCTCCAGTTTTCCGGCGGTATGCTTCCTGGGCGATCGCCCGAATCGCCTCCGGCTTAAAGTCCAACTGCACATTATCCATCTTCAGCAGCTTTTGATACTGCTTAACCAAAGCATTACGCGGCTCAGTCAAAATCGCCATCAGCGTTTCCTCATCGAGGGGCTCTAACACTGCAGCCACGGGCACCCGCCCAATAAACTCAGGAATCATCCCAAACTTCACCAAATCATCCGGTTCCAGTTGCTTGAGTACATCAGCAGCCCGCTTTTCCTTCGGCTGAGCTTCTCCGGGCTGAATAAAACCCATTGACTTTTTACCCGTTCTCTGCTCTATCACTTTCTCTAGACCGACAAAAGCGCCGCCGCAAATAAACATGATATTGCTGGTATCAATTTGGATGCAGTCTTGGTAGGGATGCTTGCGGCCGCCTTGGGGAGGTACATTGGCGATCGTCCCCTCAAGCATTTTCAGCAGCGCCTGCTGCACGCCTTCACCCGAAACATCCCGGGTAATCGAAGGATTCTCGCTCTTGCGGGCTATTTTGTCAATTTCATCAATATAAATAATTCCGCGCTGCGCCTCTTCCACGTCCATATCTGCCACTTGCAGCAGCCGCAGCAAAATATTTTCCACATCTTCCCCGACATAGCCTGCTTCCGTCAGCGTCGTCGCGTCAGCCACCGCAAACGGCACGTCTAGCATATCCGCCAACGTCTGAGCCAGCAGAGTTTTTCCGCAGCCCGTCGGCCCGATTAACAAAATATTCGATTTTTGCAGTTCTACTTCTTCCGGCGGGTGCTTGCCGCTATTTTTGGCATGGATAAAGCTGAGGCGCTTGTAGTGGTTGTAAACTGCCACCGAGAGCACCTTTTTCGCCTCATCTTGCCCGATCGCGTTTTCGTCGAGGTAATTTTTAATTTCCCTCGGCTTGGGAATTTGGCTCAGGGACATACTTTTGCCCGAGGTACCGCGGCGCTTTGGCGTCGTTTCCTGCTTCGGAGCCACCGCAGCAGCAGGCACTGCACTCGAATCAAACAACTCCTCATCTAAAATTTCATTGCACAAGTCTACGCATTCGTCGCAGATATACACCCCGGGCCCTGCGATCAACTTGCGTACTTGCTCTTGAGACTTGCCACAAAACGAACATTTTAGATGGGAGTCGTACTTAGACATAACAGCCTCTTAATTCAGTGCAGTGACATTCTCTCCCGCCGTCGGAAGGTTTTCCTTAGCGATAACTCGATCGACCAAACCGTAATTTTTGGCTTCCTCGGCTGACATAAAAAAGTCGCGCTCTGTATCAGCCTCTAATTTGTCGATCGGTTGACCTGTGTGGTGCGCTAGCAGTTGATTCAGCTTACGCTTATGATAAAGGATTTCTTTGGCTTGAATCTCAATATCAACTGCTTGACCTTGAGCGCCTCCAAGCGGCTGGTGAATCATAATCCGGGAACTCGGAAGAGACATCCGCTTACCGTGAGCTCCTGCTGTCAGCAGAAATGCGCCCATACTCGCTGCCAAACCGTAACAAATCGTCACCACATCCGGGCGGATTTGCTGCATTGTGTCATAAATTGCCATGCCGGCCGTCACCGAGCCGCCGGGGGAATTAATGTACATTTGGACATCTTTTTCTGGGTCTTCGGCATCTAGATACAATAGCTGAGCCACTATTGAGTCAGCAACTTCGTCGGTTACGGGAGTTCCTAAAAACACAATTCGCTCCCGCAGCAAGCGCGAGTAAATGTCAAAAGCCCGCTCGCCCATCCCCGACTGTTCTAGTACCATCGGCACTACATTGCTGGGGCTGGAACTGACATCAAAATCGTTATAGCTTGTAATTAGGTAATTGGAAGATTGAGATACAACCATAAGACACCAGTCAAGGATTCTAAACAATTTGCTGCTGCTGATGAAAGCTTTAAATTAAGCCGCCAGCTTTTAACTATTATGCCTCTTCTGAACAGATATCGGGGGAATGGGGAGTTTTGAGTTCTGAAATTGCTTTCTGCGCTGGGCGCCACGCTGGAGTAACTTGCAAGGCTCGCGGGGTAATGAGTTAAAACACCTACGTGTAAATCATCGCTGCTTCTAGTGGACACCCCAAGCTTTTAGTAAGGATCAGGCGCACCCGGAGCTTGTAGTTAAGGATCAGGTGCGCCGCTAAAATCACGGTTGATTTCATGCCCCCAATTAGGACATTTGAACACATTAAGTTCTATTCTTCGCTTACGACTTCCACTTCAACGCTCGTGGCTGCTTCTGATGAATCTTCAGCGTCCGATTCTTCTGATTCTTCTGCTGCAGGAGTCAGAGAGCCTTCAGGTACGAGTTCGATTGTTCCTTTTTCTTCCAACCATTTCAGGGTTTTTTGTTTGAGCAAATCTTCTGCTACAAATTCCTTCAACCTTTGGGGGTCAAAATCTCCTTTGGGAAACTGCTTTCTGATTTTTGCTATTTCGGCTGCTACTTCTGCTGGTTCAACAGATAAGGATTCCAGCTTGGCTACTTCTGCCAGAGCTAAATTCTGCTTGAGGCGCTCGATTGCTTCCGGGCGCGAGCGTTCTCGCATCGGGCCCATATTTTCTTCGGTAAACAGTTGATTGATATCTATGCCGTAATTTTTCAATTGGACGGCTTGTTGATTCAACAAATAATCGATTTCGCGATCGACCATTGTTTCAGGAATTTCCACTTCTATTAGCTGCACGAGGGCTGCTGATATAGCTTTTTCCTTATTAGCTGATGTCTGGTTTTCTTTGTCTGCTTTAAACCTAGTTTCGAGCGATTCGCGCAGTTCTGCTAAAGTTTCAAACTCGCTGACTTCTTGGGCGAAGTCGTCGTCCAACTCCGGCAATTCTTTTTCCTTAAGTTCTTTGAGAGTAATCGTAAAGACGGCAGGTTTCCCCGCTAATTCTTCACTGCTATACTCATCTGGGAACTGCACGGAAACTTCTCTAGTTTCTCCTGGATTCATCCCGATCATGCCTTGGATAAAGCCCGGTACAAACTGATTTTCCGATAATTCTACTTGAAAATCTTCTGCTTGACCGCCGGGAATTTCTGCGGGAGTTTCGCCTTCTGGTGCTTCCGCAAATCTACCGGAGAAATCAACCAAAGCCATGTCTCCCAACTGAGCCGGCCGGCCTTCTACGGGGATTAAAGCAGCTTTGTCCGATCGATATTTTGCCAGTACCTCATCTACCTGAGCCTCATCATACTTAGCTTCTTCTGCTTGAAGCTGCAAACCTGTGTACTGACCCATTTTCACTTCTGGTTGTACATCAACCTTTGCCGAAAAAATCAGAGGCTGTTCTGGATCGAACTTCTCTAGTAATTCTTCAAACTCGGTGCGAAGTTCAAAACTGCCAATTGCCGCAATTTTTTCTTGTTCTAGGGCTTTTTGCAGGGAATCATTAATCAAATTTTCCAAAGCCGTCGCTTTCAAGCGAGTCTGGCCTAGGCGCTGTAGCAAAACTTGACGGGGAACTTTGCCTTTGCGGAACCCAGGAATATTAACCTCGCGAGCAAATTGTTTAATTACTTGCTCGTAAGCTTGTTTTGACTTTTCTGACGGTACTTCGATTTCCAGACCAATTTGGCTAGCTGGAAGTTTTTCCTGGGTTACTTTCATCGGCTTTTGTGATATTTAACAATAGTGTAATAAAATACATACAAATCTGACTTTGCCTGCATTTTAATTTTGTACGCTTTGACTCGTAACGGCACAACTACAACACCTTTACCGGATGAGACTGTAAGTCATTTCCGGCTACTTTTTTGGCTCTTGCCAAATAGTTTTGGTTTGACGATACTAGCTTTTGCTGCTAGGAATGTGGAGGTTAAGTCCACTAATTGCCGATGCACCATAGCACATATCGCCCTGTGATGTCAATGTTGCCGGCCTCTGCGGCCAGTCAAAGTCAATGGATGCGCCTGCGAAAATGCAGATATATCGCAAAACTTAACCGGATGCGGATTGGGCGTGGGCGAGCGGCAAAAGATGCTAAACTGGCATTGGCTACGATCGCACGGATCGATCGGGAAGTTCGATCGCCCTTTTAGGTCAACTGCACCATTGCTATCCTCTCATGCTCCTGATATCGCATAACATTAATTAAGTTTGATATTGAGAATTGCAGTTATTTAAATTTTTGATTTCGATCGTTGAAACTATAATTTGTGGAGGAAACTAATTTGTCTCAATCCTATCGAGTTGCAATTTTAGGAGCCACCGGCGCAGTCGGTGCCGAGTTGCTAGAACTATTGCACAGCCGGAGTTTTCCGATTTCTAACTTGAAGCTGCTGGCTTCGGAACGTTCAGCAGGCACAACTTTGCCTTTTGGCGGTGAGATGCTGCCGGTCGAAGCAGTTTCGGCGCGATCTTTTGATAATGTAGATTTGGTGCTCGCTTCGGCAGGCGGCTCGACTTCTAAGTTATGGGCTCCGCAAGCGGTGGCAGCCGGAGCAGTGGTAATTGACAATTCTAGCGCTTTCCGCATGGATGCGAACGTACCGCTAGTGGTTCCAGAAGTCAATCCCCAAGCGGCTGCAGCTCACCGAGGTATAATTGCTAATCCCAACTGCACGACTATTTTGATGGCAGTTGCCGTTTGGCCACTTCACAAAGTTAGGCCGGTACAGCGCATCGTTGTAGCAACTTACCAGTCGGCCAGCGGCGCGGGTGCCAGGGCAATGGAGGAAATGAAAGCTCAAGCAAGAGCAATTTTGCAGGGGGAAACGCCCAAAACCGATATATTTCCCTACCCCTTAGCATTTAATTTGTTTCCGCACAACACCCCGATTAATGATTTGGGGTATTGTGAAGAAGAGATGAAAATGGTAAACGAAACTCGGAAGATATTTGGTACGGACGAGATTAAAATTACGGCAACTTGTGTGCGGGTTCCCGTACTACGGGCTCATTCGGAAGCGATTAATCTAGAGTTTGCAGAGCCTTTTAGCGCGAGCGAGGCCCGGGAAATCTTAAAGCAGGCAAGCGGGGTTAAGCTGGTAGAAGACTGGCAAGCTAATTATTTCCCGATGCCCGCAGAAGCCAGCGGTAAGGATGAGGTGTTAGTGGGCAGGATTCGTCAAGATATTTCTCACCCCTGCGGGTTGGAGATGTGGCTGTCGGGCGATCAAATCCGCAAAGGGGCGGCTTTAAATGCGGTGCAGATAGCTGAGTTGCTAGTCCAAAAAAATTTGTTGCGAACCCAAGTGGCTGCGGCTTCTAATTAGGGGGAACCCTGGCAATTGGGAAATTCAAATTGGGGATTTTAGATAAACCTTTCATCTGAAATCTAAAATTTAAAATCAAAAATCAACAGTCTAAAATCGGAGAAAGTGTGGTAAAGTTTGGACGGGTTCTGACTGCAATGATTACGCCGTTTAAGGAAGACGGCAGTGTTAACTATGCGGTAGCAGAACAATTGGCAGTTCATTTAGCCGATCGCGGTACAGATAGCTTGGTAGTGTGCGGCACTACAGGCGAGTCTCCCACTATGACCTGGGATGAAGAGTACGAATTATTTCAGGTGGTACAAAAGGCGGTGGTCGGTAAGGCGTTGGTAATCGCAGGAGCCGGATCGAATTCTACTTCAGAAGCAGTAGCAGCTACCCAAAAAGCAGCTAAACTCGGGTTAGACGGCTGTTTGCAGGTGGTTCCTTATTACAACAAGCCGCCGCAAGAAGGTTTATATAATCATTTTCGGGCGATCGCGCAATCTGCTCCTGAATTGCCTATAATGTTATATAACATCCCCGGTCGCACTGGTCAGAATATGTTGCCGGAGACGGTGGCTCGATTGGCAGAAATCCCCAACATTGTGGCCGTAAAAGAAGCAAGTGGCAACTTGGATCAAGCAAGTCAAATTCGGTGCTTGACATCCCCTGAATTTGCCATCTATTCTGGAGATGATTCCCTAACTTTGCCAATGTTGGCGGTAGGAGGATCTGGTGTAGTTAGCGTAGCCAGCCATCTGGTAGGAGAGCAACTGCAACAGATGATCAAAGCTTTCGAGGCCGGTCAAGTTCAAGTCGCTACCCAGATTCACTTGCAACTTTTTGACCTGTTTAAAGCTCTTTTTCTCACCACAAATCCCATTCCCGTCAAGACAGCTCTTAAACTTCAAGGCTGGGATGTAGGCTCCACCCGTCCGCCCCTGTGCGATCCGCCCGTTGAGGTAACTCAAAAGTTAAAGGACGTACTGAGTCAGCTAGCAGCAGTATCAGCTAGCTAGACGAGCGAGAACGAGTTTTCAGACAACTGAATATTGGTTGTTATCAGTCATTAGTTCAGAGTCATCAGTCATTAGTAATTAAGTGTTAGTAAGTAGCTAACAGTCAAGGATTAAAGACTGAAGATAGAAGAATGAAGGCCCAAGACAACTGACTGTACGGGAGAGTAAAACCCGCCCGGGATTTTTCCATAAATATTTGGAAAAATATCGCCCTACCAACGAACAGTAGACGAAAGACGAAAGACCACAGACCACAGACCACAGACCAATAACAAAAATAACTAACAAAGGATACGCATGATCAAAAATACAACTGCATCTGCTCTAAAAGTAATTCCCCTCGGCGGGCTGCACGAAATCGGTAAAAACACTTGTGTGTTCGAGTACGGCGACGAAATCATTCTTTTAGATGCCGGTTTAGCGTTCCCGACAGATGGAATGCACGGGGTAAATATTGTCCTCCCAGACATGACTTACTTGCGGGAAAACAGCCACAAAATTAAAGGTATGATCGTGACTCACGGTCACGAAGACCACATAGGCGGCATCCCTTATCACCTCAAACAATTTGAAATTCCGGTCATTTACGGCCCCCGTTTGGCGATGGCTTTGCTAGCCGGAAAATTGGAAGAAGCGGGAGTGTCTCACCGCACTGAATTGAGAACGGTTCGACCCAGGGATACTGTAAGAATTGGCAAGAATTTCTTAGTCGAATACATCCGCAACACTCACTCGATGGCCGACAGTTTTACTGTGGCAATTCACACTCCCGTCGGAATTGTGATCCACACCGGCGACTTTAAAATTGACCACACTCCTGTAGACGGCGAGCATTTTGATTTGCAAAAGCTAGCGGAGTACGGTGAGAAAGGCGTGCTGTGCTTGATCAGCGATTCTACTAACTCGGAAGTTCCCGGTTTTACCGCTTCGGAAAGTTCTGTGGCGCCGAATTTAGACAGAATTATCGCTCAAGCACCGGGACGGGTGATGCTGACGACTTTTGCTTCGTCGGTACACCGATTGCAAATTGTTTTGGACTTGGCTAAGAAAAACAATCGGTATGTCGGAGTGGTTGGCCGGTCGATGCTTAACGTCATCGCTCACTGCCGCAATCTCGGCTACATCAAATGCGAAGATAGTATTTTCAAACCGCTGAAAGAAATCCGCAATTTGGCTGAAGACAAGGTTTTAATTTTAACTACAGGTTCCCAGGGCGAACCGATGGCGGCGATGACTCGCATTGCTAACGGCGAACATCACGAACTGAAAATCAGAAAGGGCGATACAGTCATTTTCTCAGCTAATCCGATTCCGGGAAATACGATCGCAGTGGTAAACACGATCGATAAACTGATGATGCTGGGAGCACACGTGGTTTACGGCCGCGACAAAGGCATTCACGTTTCCGGCCACGGCTGTCAAGAAGACCAAAAGTTAATGATTAACATGACTCGTCCCAAGTTCTTCTTGCCAGTGCACGGGGAACACCGGATGCTGATCCAGCACTCCAAGACGGCTCAAAGCATGGGCATTCCCGCTAGCAATATGGTGATTATTGATAACGGCGATGTCGTAGAGTTGACCGAAAATTCAATGCGGGTCGCTGGTCAAGTGCCTTCAGGAATTGAATTAGTAGATTCTTCTCGATCGGGCGTTGTCAAAGCCAGCGTCCTCAAGGAACGTCAGCAGTTGGCTGGAGATGGCGTTGTAACTGTAGCCGCGGCTTTGAATTGGGAAGGCAAATTAGTTGCCAAACCAGAAGTTCACTTGAAAGGTGTAGTGACATCAGCCGATCGCGCGGAGGTGATCAAATTAATCACTCAAACCATTGAAACAGTTTTGAGCGATCGCTGGTCAGAATTTGTCAAACCCGCCACTGCTGACTCACAAGTTGATGTTGACTGGGTAGGAGTTCAAACGCAAATAGAAAAGGCTATTCAGCGAGTGATGCGCCGGGAACTTCAAAGCAATCCGCTGCTGGTATTCCTGATGCAAATTCCAGAAGAAGCAGTGCGATCGGAAAAAGTAGCAGCATCTCCCGGTTCCCTGGAAGCACCTAAGCTATTATCCTCCCCATCATCGGCAGCGCCATCATCGGCATCATCCCCATCCTTGCCATCTCCTGCCAATCAGGTGACGGGCCGGCGTCGTCCCCGGACTGCTGCAAGGGCAGCTTCTTAGGGCGATAATTCTCGGACGCACTGCGAACCAAGAAAGGAGTTTGAGGTTGTGTAGTTGCGCTTGGACGCCCAAGCGCAACTACAAGCCTAGATTTGATTTCACAAATAGATTTCCTCACTAAGTGAGGGAATAGTTTTTAACCGCAGATAAACGTAAATGAACGCAGATAGTAATTAATTCTATCTGCGTTCATCTGTGTTTATCTGCCACCATCTGCGGTTGCAAAATCAGCCACCAGCAACTGCTGGAACAATGCTAACTTCATCGCCATCTTGGAGAGCAGTTTTTGAGCCATCTAAAAAGCGGATGTCTTCGCTGTTGACGTAGAAGTTAAGAAATCTGCGGGGTTCTCCCTTTTCGTCGCACAGGCTTTTTTTAATGCCGGGACAATTGGTTTCCAGCGATTCAATTAGTTCGGAAATGTTATCCCCCGCGCATTCGATGGTGGCTTGATTGTTGGTAAATTTTTGCAGGGGAGTGGGAATTAAAACTTTGACGGTCATTTTTTTAGTCCTTAGTCAGTAGTCATTTATTAGTTATTAGTCCTCAGTCATTAGTCATCAGTAATCAGTCAGTAGTCATCAGTCAACAGCTTAACAACCTATGACTAATGACTACCGACTACTGACTAATAGCTGTTAAACCGAAACTTGTTGCCATTCTAAGCGTTCCAGTGTGCGGGCACGTTCTAGGGCGCGCTCGAACGCTTCTAGTTTCGGTTCGAGGGTGATGGGTTCGCCGATGTAGCCTTGAACTGCTTCTTGCGTTTTCAAACCGTTGCCGGTAATGTAAGCGACGGTGGTTTCATCGGGATTGATTTTACCTGCTTCTACGAGTTTCTTCAAGACTGCGATGGTCGTGCCACCTGCGGTTTCAGTGAAGATGCCTTCAGTTTCTGCTAGAAGTTTCATGCCTTCGATGATTTCGGTGTCGCTGACAGATTCAATGTTGCCGTTGGTTTTGCGGGCGATTTCCAAGGCGTACATACCGTCGGCTGGATTGCCGATCGCGATCGACTTAGCAATTGTATTCGGTTTCACCGGTTTGACGAAATCGCGACCTTCGCGGAATGCTTGGGCGATGGGGGAACAGCCGTCAGCTTGGGCACCGCTGAATCTGACTTTCTTTTCATCCACTAAACCGACTTCGATGAATTCATTAAAGCCTTTGTAAATCTTTGTGAACAAAGAGCCGGAGGCGAGGGGAGCGACGATGTGATCCGGCAATTGCCAGCCTAGCTGTTCGGCAACTTCGTAACCGAGGGTTTTTGAGCCTTCGGAATAGTAGGGACGCAAGTTGATATTGACAAATCCCCAGCCATGTGTATTGGCGACTTCGCAACACAGGCGGTTAACTTGGTCGTAGTTGCCGTGAACTGCCATGACAGTTGGATTGTAAATCAGAGTGCCGAGGACTTTGCCTGCTTCTAAGTCGGAGGGGATAAAGACTACGCAGTCGAGTCCTGCGTGGGCGGCTATCGCAGCCGTAGAGTTAGCTAAATTGCCGGTGCTGGCACAGGATACCGTTGTGAAACCCAATTCTCTCGCTCTGCTGAGGGCTACTGACACCACTCTGTCTTTAAAGCTGAGAGTGGGCATATTGACGGCATCGTTTTTAATATAAAGATTTTTTAGACCGAGGCGGCGCGCCAAGCGGTGGGATTTTAATAGAGGAGTCATTCCCGTGCCGACATCGATGACGTTATCTGTAGCGACTGGTAAAAATGCGCGGTAGCGCCAGATCGAGTTGGGGCCTGCTTCGATGGTTTGGCGAGTGACGGTGCGGCGGATGGCGTCGTAGTCGTACTTGACTTCAAGCGGGCCAAAACAGCAATCGCAGACGTGCTTGGCTTGGAGTTCGTACTCTTCGCCGCATTCTTTACATTTGAGGGCTGTGAAGGTTGCTGCTGTGGATTGTGTTCTGGTGGCCTGGGTCATAGCTCAACTCTCTAGTTTTGCGATGTTTTCTTAGTCTTGTGCAAGATTAACACGGTCAATTTACCCCGTCAACCATACCCGATTTTTTTAGTCGGGATTGATTTTTTAGTTACTTTTGAGGTAAACAGTGGTGTATTTAACTTTGATATTTGGGCGAGCGGGACGCCCACTCCACAAGGATTTGACTTGTTTTAAGGATCTGGCTGGACCTCCAGATTGTCAGACCCGCACGCGAGCCCGATCGAGTTCAAGGATAATTTGCCGACGAAATTGTTACAAAACTTAATAAATCTTTTTTGGGCTCGCAATTGGGCAGTGGTGCGATCGAACACAACTACAAAACCTCGAATTTTTGATTAACTGAGATGTTGCACCATTCTCAAAAACAGGCATCTTGCCTGTTCCACAAAAAAATTCATCTCTTGTGGAACAGGCATCTTGCCTGTTCATAAAAAGCTTATTGAGAATGGTGCAACATTTCAGATTAACCAACTTAGGCTACCCGCCACTGACGGGAGGGATGAGCACAACTTCGTCGCCGTCTTGGAGGATGGTGTCGGGGGAGACGAATTCCAGGTTGAGGCCGAAGCGGGTACGATCGCGCCATTGTTCTAATTGAGGATATTGGGCGATCGAGTTTTCGAGCACTTGAGACACTGGGGTTTCGGGAGGAAGTTCTAATGTAAGTTCCGAAACGCCGTAGGCTTCACCGAAGGCGGCGAACAGTTTAACGGTGATGGTAATCGAAGAGTTAGACACGGCTGTTGAGTGCGATCGACGGTTTGGCAATTATCAACTACACCATACAATTAATTAGGAATTAGGCGCGCCGAGGCTTAGAATTGAAAGCGACAACCTCTAGTTAATTTTTACCCCATCGGGTAAAGATGATAGTTGATTGCAGCAAAAAGTCTTAACAAGATTGTATGCCGATCGCTCTCACCAACCAGGCGTTAGAAGCTGTTGGCATCCACTTAGATGCAGCTAGCTAAGGTCTAGTTGGCTGCTGTTGAGGCTAATGCGAGAATATTTTTTGAGGATGCGGTATAGATACTTTAGGGTAATTGTGGGAGAGTACAAAAAGCTCGCACTACATTTAGCAGGCAACAACGCAGACAAGACCCTGCCAACCCGCTTCTCCTGACTAAAAATCAGGTTATCTAGTGCGGCTTGGGATTGTCAAACCTTTGCCCTGCTTAGCAAGCTAGCCGTTCTATCTAAGAAGAATACTGAAGTTAACGCGATAGAAATATATGGCACATAACGATTTTAAAGTGCTTCAAATTATTGAAGCTAAAGGCTGGTATGCCTTTGGGAGTACGAAGCAAAGCCAGCACGTTGAGAGATGGGTAAGACCTGTCGTGTGTTGGGTTTTAATAGAAGATAAAAAAAAGCGACGGGTTGTCACAGCTACCGCTAGCTATCAGATTCAGATTGACGACAAAGAAGTCGAGTTTTTTGCCCACGAAAGCGAAATTCAAGATCTGGATAGTCTCCCGAAGTCTGTCTCGGTATCGGAATTTCTGAAAACAGAAGATTGAGAGAAGGGCAAAAGGAGCTGATTTAACAAGTTATTAATTATTCCTTAGTGATTCCTTAAACTTGCTGTCGGATTCTATTGGAATTATAGGCAGAAGCTCTAGATTGGGGAGAGGGGCAGATGGGGACAGGGGGAGAATTTATATTTTTGCCTTGCCTTCTGCATCTTGTACCCCATGCCTGAAGTAGCCCAAAAAATAAAGAGGCCGGAAGATTGCTGGCAATGCCAACACGCTTCCGACCTTGCTGAATAACAGGGTATGCATATGTTTTTAAAGTATGGCAGGGAGGCTTTTGAGATATCAAGAGGACTATTGCAATCACCCACTTTTGCTTTCAGGCTGGGTTTGCAAGGTTCCTATCATTTTAGACTGAGAATTTGAAAATTGAGAGGGGGAGGCTTACAGGTTAAGGATTATAGCTATTTATCTGTAGCGGGTGCTACAAAAAATGGTGGCATTTGCGGACGATCGCACATTCTCCCTAAATTGTTTGCACTCAAAGCTGAAAGTTCGATCGCCCGCTGCCACCGCTGCGACATCAAACCCCACTAGCGACCGGTTCAGGCATCTGCTGCCGCATCCGCCGCCCCTGCAGAGCCATCCGCACGCCGCCGGCAGGCCCTAAAGTCACCCCTCGGCGTTTGGCCTGTACGGGCTTTTTCTCAACCAATACCAGGTCGAAATTCCGCAAAATGGTTGCCAGCACGAGTTTCATCTCCAACTGCGCCAGCGCCAAGCCGATACAGCGGCGGCTGCCGCCTCCAAAGGGCAAATACTCGTAAGGCGAGAATTGCCTCTCCAAAAACCGTTCCGGTTTAAATTGCAGGGGTTCTGGATACAAATCCTCCCGTCTGTGGGTCAAATAAATCGAGCCGATGACAACCGTACCCGGTTCGAGTTGATATCCCATCAGTTCCACGGGCGTGAGAACTTCTCGCGAAAACGTCAGCATTGCCACGGGGTAAATTCGCAGCGTCTCCTGACAAACTGCACTCAGGTAAGGTAAGCGGAAAATCTCCATCGGGTCGGGATTTTCCCCCAAACTGTCCAATTCTTGTAGCAACTTCTGGCGCACCGAGGGCAAACTGTGAATCCAGTAAAATGCCCAAGCTAGGGCCGTTGCTGTGGTTTCGTGGCCTGCAAACAGCAGCGTCATCAACTCGTCGCGCAATTCTTCATTAGTCATTGGTTGGCCGTTTTCGTCGCGCGCGGTCATCATTAAGCTGAGAATGTCGGTGCGGTTGGCGTCTGGTTGGAGTCTGCGTTCTTCAATTTCCGCGTCCATCAGTTCGTCAATTTTCCGCCGCCGCTGTTTCATGCGTCCCCAAGGACTCCAAGAGCCCCAATCTTGCTGCATCCAGCCGAAAAACAGTATGCTCGATCGCAAGGGAGAGCTCGTCATATCGAGGACTGAGGCAAGTAGGGGCCTGATCTCTTCCAATCGCGGCCCGTCATCCATGCCGAAGACAGCTTGCAGGATTACCCGCATGGTGACTTCCTGCATCGCGCTGCGGGCCACAAAAGGTCGATCAACCGACCATTTGCTGGCAACATCTTGAGCGATATCGCAAATTAGTTGGCCGTAATTCCGCATCCGTTCCCCGTGAAATGGTGGCATCAATAATTGGCGCTCGCGTTTGTGCCTTTCTCCCGATAGCATAATCATGGATTGTTCTCCCATCAAGGGTTTTAGGATGCTGTTCAGGCTGCCTGGAGCGTGAAACGCCTTGCTGTTGAGCATCTCCTGGACAGCTTGCGGGTGGTGGATCATCACCAATGGTTTCCCGTTGTTCACTTGAGCTGTGAAAATGTCGCCGTATTGTTTGGCACATTTATCCATGAATGTCAGGGGATCGCCGATCCATTGAATTAGCTGCACAAAGGGTGGAGCTTTGGGGCCGTTAGGTAGTGTCATAGGAATTACCGGGGTTTGGGTCACAGGACTTAGCAGCATCAACAAATCTCAAAGGGTTTGAAGGTTTGTTCAATCCCTCCCAACCCTTGTTTTTAAGGGGAAAATTGCGTAAGTCCCATCTCCAATAATTTTAATAGCTTATTCTCGAACGGTGCTCAAAATATCCTCTCCAAGCTCTGTAAAACGAACAGTTTTGATTTGCCAAGGAGCATAACTGCTTAAAGTTTGGCGCACGCCCCCGAACAAACCTAACATCTGACAACTCGACAGATTTTGCAATTTCTGCCGCGAATTTCCGGAGGCTCGCAGATCCACGGTAGCTATTCCGAGGTCGCGATCGATCTTGAGGCGATAACCAGCCAAACCAAGACTATCGAAAATCTGCTGCTTTAACACTTCATTAACCGCCGACGACATTAACTGGTTCTCTGGGCCTGTAACTGTTTCCGGCTTCAGAGTTTGACACAAATTATCTACCTTATAAACCGTAACGGTGGCAGTATTTTCTGAGAGGGCAGCACTGCCTAAAACTGAGGCAACAGAGTTAGAAGGCTGCGTTAATTGGCTCGAGCGAGCCTGAATTTGATTTCCCGTTAGCTGTAGGTGTTGGAACTGAGGGGCGCTTGCTGAGAGTTGCCTCTGGTTTTCGGTTGAGGTAGCTGCATCTGAGCTAGAACAACTGCTACCGCCTATCAAAATTAACCAAACGCCTAAATATCCTAACTGTTTGCAGATAGGGTTCATAGTTTTTAATACTCTACTAAACGTCAGTGTATGGAGGGTGATTTTTGGTGGTAGAAAGCACTTAGACCCTGATTACACTCACTTAGAAGTATTTCCCGCAGTACGGAGATGAAAACAAGTTAAGAGTTCTTGTTAATACCTGGATTTTAGTGTTAGATCAGGTAAGAGGGGTTTTACCCCTCACGGGTGTAACCCAGCAGTATACCTGTCTCAGCAGATCAAGCTCGCGACCTAGCTCGTAAGTGATATCAAATACCTTGTCAGTGGTGTGATGTACCGTTGCAACTCGATCCCTTCCAAGGTCTGAGGTGAAAAGCCTCTTTCCGGTTGGTAAAAGCCTGAGTTTGATTAGTAGTAATGAGGACAGAATTCCGACTTGCGCGCGCATTTTAAGCTCGGCTTCGGAGCGCTTTTTTAACAGCGCCGAAATCGCGGTTAGAGGGAACGTGCAAATCGCGAACAATATCAAAACTTACGCATCAAGAGCAAAAAAACCGGGTTTTTTAACCAGGCATAAGGGCTGCAACGAAGTGTTTTCGTAAAAAAAACTGGTTTCTGGTCAAGTCGCGAATCACATAATTCCCCAGTCCGCGGATCTGTAACGAACAGGCGTGTCAAGGGTGTTATCGCAGCATTCGGTGATTTTGGTGCCGAATCTCATAAAACAAAGTGAAAAAATCATGAAACAGCAATTATTGACAAAAGTTTTGGTGGCAACAGCGATCGCCCTCACCGGCCTGACGGTTGCTTCTCAACCGAGTTACGGTCGGCGAGCAGAGGGGGAAAGTGGATTTTGGTGCAGTACCTCGACCGGTGCGCCGGTGACGGTGTACCAAAACGCTCAAGGTGCCGTAGAGCCTTGGATTGAGTGGACTTCCGATTATTTCTCCGGTTCTGGGTACGATCCGGCAACTCGGTGTCAATTAGTGAGTCAACGCCTCGAAATCTATCGCCGCCGACGAATGCTTAAGTACATTACGGCAGGGCAGATGAACGGCCAGAACGTCATCTGCACGGCGAATCAAGTCAATGGGCTGTGTCAAAATTTGATTTATACCCTCAGACCCGGCCAAGACCCGATCGGCTCTTTGTATAATTTGTTGGCTTGGCGCCAAGGATATGTAGGGATGCCGTCTTTTGATGAAACCAGTAAAATTCCTTACATTGATGTCAGCGAAAAGCTAGGGGAAAACATGGATGATGAGGCGCAACTGCCCCCTTTTCCCCACCGTTCGGACAGCCTTAAAGATTGGCAAATTTTCCATCCCATCACTAATTCCAAGGATTGAGGTCGAAAAGTTGGCGCGTCAAACAGCGGTACGCATCCCGACGGGAATATCTTCTGGTTCTGGGACGATCGTCCCAGAACCAGGGCCAAACCTATACGGTGCTGACTAACTGGCACGTTGTGGCGATCGGAAAATGGTCACCGACGACGGTTTCCTCCACCCACTGCTAGGAGTTCGGAGGCGGCTGGGCAATAGCGATCTGGCGATCGTTCAGTTTCGCAGCGCGATCGAGTATAAAATAGCACTATTCACCCTTGAACCCGGAGCGGCGTCTGAGCCAGTGTTGGCAGTCGGCTTTCCTGCGGCTGCTGAGGTTGGGGGTTTGGCGGTGACGCGGGCTTCGTTTCGGTGCTGCTACCCAAATCTTTGCCTCAAGGTTATATTGGGCTATACAAATGAGGTTAAAATCGGTAGGAGTGGCGACCCGATTTTTAATGCCAAAGGTTTCTTTGTTGCGATTAACGGTAGGGGCAAGTATCGAAATCCAAAGTTTGGCGTCTATGCTTTTGAAGATGGAAGTGAACCAACAGCGGAATTATTGGAGAAAATAATTAAATCCAGTTGGGTAATTCCGATTAGTATATATTTGCAGTTCGCCTCGTCTCATCTAGGGAGTTATCGATGAATGTGTGGAGTTTGCGGTTTGACGCGCTGACAATCATCTTGACAGGTGCATTAACAGTGACGGCGGTTGTCAGCCAACAATATGCTGCCTGTGCCAAAACAGCCGAAGAAATTGCCCAGCTAGCGACGTTGACAACTGTGGAAGTTAACAACACGCTGGGTTTTTTTGCTAGTGGATCGGGAGTAATTATTGCCAAACAGGGCAATATTTACACGGTTCTGACAGCTAATCATGTGGTGGCAAGCCTGGCTCAAAAATACAGCATTCGCACTCATTTGGAGAAGGATTATGCTGCGATTAGAATACAGCGACTCCCGAAAAATGACCGGGATA
Source organism: Microcoleus sp. Pol17C6 (assembly GCF_036701145.1). Classification (NCBI taxonomy): domain Bacteria; kingdom Bacillati; phylum Cyanobacteriota; class Cyanophyceae; order Oscillatoriales; family Microcoleaceae; genus Microcoleus; species Microcoleus sp. Pol17C6. The sequence continues at coordinate 3,861 of NZ_JAUBQH010000063.1, read as the reverse complement.
TAGACTTGGCTTTGATACAGTTTCAGAGCCGAGAACAGTATCCAGTAGCACCAATGGGCGAGTCAGAACGTGCTGTTGTCGGTTCTGCTATTTACGTTTCTGGCTATCCGCTGCCAATTTCGGGATTTGAACGAAAACTTGAGTTTACTGCTGGTATCATCTCTTCTCGCTTGGGCAGCGCCTCATCGGGGTATCGTCTGCGCTACCAAGCTGTAACCAGGCGCGGGATGAGCGGCGGGCCTGTATTTGATGCTGATGGCAGGGTGGTAGGAATTCACGGCCAGGGGGATACTGTTGGCACAATTAGGAGTCCGTGGAACGGTCAGATTGAGGAGATAAAAACGGGGCTAAACGCGGCAATCCCGATCGATGCTTTTAGGGAGTTGCTATCACAAAATAAGCATAACGGCTTTGATATTCTCAGCAATCTTTCTATCAGCACCGCCTCTGGTCAAAACCAGCCGAGTCTGGGTTATGGAGGATTTGTGTGCGATACCTCGACGGGCGAGCCGGTGACTGTGTATCAAAACCCGCAAGGGTTCAGGGAGCCTTGGATTCGCTGGAATTCTAATTTCTTTTCTAGTTCGGGCTACGATCCTCTAACTCGCTGCCAACAAGTGACTCAGCGCCTTGAGAATTATAACCGCAATAAACAGCTAAATTATGTGACTGTGGGTATTGTAAATAACCAGAAAGCGATTTGCACGACTAGCCGCGTTAATGGGCCTTGCGAAGGTTTGATCTACACGCTGCGCCGCGATCAAGATCCGACTCCTGCACTTAGCAGTTTTTTTGTTTGGCTGGGGAATCAAAAGGCTGTGCCTTCTCTTTCTGAAAGCGGTACTGCGCTTTATATCGATGTCCGGGAACGGCTGGAACAATTTTAGATTTGGGATTTGAGATGGATTAGTAATGAGTAAACACAGAACCCCGACTTTTTTAATAAGTCGGGGTTCTCAAATAACTACTTATTAGCTTAAAAATTGAGATATTTTACTTATTTATCACTGACATAATAGAACTCATGATTTTTTGGAACACGGAAGCTATAAAATTACTCTTACATTAATCGAATTCAAATTTTTTAGGTATCAAGCATGACAGCAACTACCCCGCAGGCAACGTCAACAACGCCCGCTTTTTGCGAAGGCATTCAATATTTTTCGGAAACACTCCCTGGTTTTGAGACTTATGGGAAAGCACCTGCGATCGCCGAGGGGAGCAAGTCGATCGCCGATCCTGCCGATCCCGTCGCCGTCTTTCAAACGATACTGGGAGCAGACGCCCTGCGCTACCTGACGCTGCAAGTTACCGCCAGCAAGGCATCGGGACATCCGGGGGGTTTTGCTAGCCAAGCTGAGGCTTATGCCGCTTTGGTGATGCTCGGACACAAGAACATTGTGACCGAAGTCGGCCATCACGCGCCGGGATTTTACAGCGCCATGTTTCTCGATCGATCTTTGGAGGATATGGGAATTGTTAACGTGCAGCAAGTGCGCGATAAATTCCGAGAAAAAGACGGTTTGTTAGGACATCTTTCCGGTTTCATTCCCGGCCTTTTAGCACCGGCGGGTCCCCTCGGACAAGGGCAGCATTTCGCAATGGCTGGAGCGCTTTTGCACCGCGAAAAACTGTTTGCTTTCACAATGGGCGACGGCGGCATGGGCGAACCCTATCCGATGAGCAGCATGGCGCATTTCCACACTGCTTATCCCAGCGTTACTAACTTTTTGCCTGTGTTGGTTTGGAACGGATATTCTCAGGAACATCACAGCATGGTTTCGACTAAAACTAATGCTGAAATGATTGCTTATTGGCAAGGCAACGGTTTTGAAGAAGTTATCTTAGTTGATGCTAAGGAATTTGACGATAAAAATCAACCGGAAGATTATGTTGACAGCACTGCTTTTTCGCTCGAACAGCGCATGGCATTTACCAAAGCTGTTTTACAAGGAGTTGACAAAGCGGCAAAATCTGCTCTCGGCGGCAAATTAACTGCGTTTATTATCAAACAGTTGAAAGGTGCCGGCGTCCACGCGCGCGGAGCAAAATCTCACAACCTTTATCCGAAAGATACGCTGGATGCTCCGCACATTATCAGTGCTTTAAAAGAGCGCGCTTTGACTGCTGCTGCTTGGGAGTTGGTGCGGACAAATTGCGAGCGGGCGGGCGGCGGGCCGGCGGCGAAAACAGTTGTTACTGAGTTTACATTGCCGCTGGCAGATTTAGGCGAATTGCCTTTAGAAGAATTTGCAGTTGGCGGAGAACCGAAGATTTCGACCACAGCAATGGGGGTTTTGGTAGGGAAAGTTGGCGAGCGCGATCGTACTTTTCTTGTCACTAATGCTGACGGCAACGAAGCATCGGCAATTGCCAATATCAACCAAGCTCTCAAAATTATTCACCCGACGACAGATGATCTGTACAATCAATCGCCAAACGGTCAAGTTTACGAACCTTTGAGCGAAGATGCTTGCGCAGGTTTAGCCGTAGGTTTATCGCTATTCGGAGCGCGGAGTTTGTGGTGTTCCTACGAATCTTTTGCGATCAACGGTTTACCAATTTGGCAAACTGTAACCCAAGCAATGGCAGAATTGCGCCGTCCAACTCCGGCAACTGTCACCTTATTTACAGCGGGTGCATTGGAACAAGGCCGCAACGGTTGGACGCACCAGCGGCCGGAAATTGAGGCTTATTTTGCGGCGATGATGCGGAACGGAAATGTGTTTCCTTTGTTTCCACCGGATGCTAACAGCATTCAAGCTTGTTACGAGTGGGCTTTGACTGCTAAAAATAAGGGAGTTGTGATTACAGCAAGCAAGTCGCCGCTGCCAATCCGCACTACTTTTGAACAGAATCGCCAAGGTTTGCAAGACGGTGCAATAGTTCTGCACGAAGTCGATTCCCCGCAAGCTGCCCACAATCAAGGGGGGAGCAAGAAAGTTGTGTTTGCAGTTGTCGGCGACATGACGTTAATGCCAGTGTTTGAAGCGGCGGCATTTTTGGAAACAGAAGGGATTGGAGTGCGGATTGTTTCTGTTGTGAATCCCCGGCGTTTGTACCGTCAAGGCGATGTTGCTTGGGATACTTGTTCGGAACCTGACGGCGGCTTTTTGAGCGATGAGAAATTTGCCGAATTGTTTGGGGGAGATGCCTTGATTGGCGTGACAGGCGGTGCTTCTGGGATGTTGGAACCTGTGATGCTCCGCAGCAATTGCAAGCGGGATACTTTCGCTTGGAAGCGGGGAGAAACTACTGCTAGTGCTGGTCAGTTGATGGCGTTTAATGGGTTGACTGCTGAGGCGTTGACTAAAAGGGCGATCGAGCTAGTTCATTAAGTTAGAATGTGAGTGAATGCCCCTGCCTGGTTTGTGCTGGGTAGGGGCTAGTAATATTTAAAATAGGATGGTGATACCTGTGACTGCACAACTTTTAGAAGAAAGAGGTACGCTTGCGGAACAGCGATTGCTTCTCCCTGCTTATTATACTTGGGAGCAATTTGAGGCGATCGCATCTTTGATGGCCGACTCTCCGGGTTTGCGGATAACTTATCTTGATGGGTGGATCGAGTTTATGACAGTGGGCGAAGAACATGAAAGCTTTAAAAAAGCGCTCGCTATATTACTGGAAGCATACTTTTTTGAACTCGGAATTGAATTCTTTCCTGTAGGGAGTGCAACTCGCAGAGACCGGGCAAGAGATGTATCAGTTGAACCAGACGAGTCTTATTATAGCAAGTCTACTTGAGTCATGAATGTAGAACTACCTGAAACGCTTGTGAGCACAGGGTAAGCTCATCTAATTTGGTATAATATGAACTTGACAAATCAAACAATATCAGCATAGGTAACCGGGTAAAAA